>JAAZNS010000112.1 GCA_012798185.1 Chloroflexota bacterium
CAGTGGATGAGTCCATGCTCACCGGGGAGTCGCTGCCTGTCGAAAAAAATCAGGGTAATTATGTGATTGGCGCCACTTTAAATAAAACCGGGTTTATAAAATTCGAGGCAACCAAAGTTGGAAAAGAAACTACCCTGGCGCAGATCATCCAATTGGTTGAAGCAGCGCAAGGCAGTAAAGCGCCCATCCAAAAATATGCAGATAAAATATCGGCGATTTTTGTACCAGCGGTGATGGTCATAGCATTAATAACATTTCTGGTATGGTTTTTTATCATTCCACCGCCCCTGGATGGTGATACCAGCCAATTCACGCGCGCGTTAATCAATACCGTAGCAGTATTGGTCATTGCCTGTCCATGTGCTATGGGGTTAGCTACACCAACCGCGGTTATGGTTGGCACCGGTAAAGGTGCAGAAATGGGGATATTGTTCAAGTCCGGAGAAGCATTGGAGGTTGCAGGAAGAGTCACTACGATTGTTTTCGATAAAACAGGGACAATAACCAAGGGGCAACCGGCAGTTACAGATATCATCACGGTTAATGGAAAAGATAAACATGAAGTTTTGCGGTTGGCTGCATCGGTTGAAAAGGGAAGCGAGCATCCCCTGGGGGAAGCAATTTGGGCAGAGGCAGGAAATTTATCCTTGAAGCTTGGCACTCCAAATGGGTTTATTGCAGAACCAGGGTGCGGCGTTCAGGCTGAGGTAGATGGCAGATTAGTTGCAGTTGGCAATCAAACCATGATAAAAGAACGAGACATCGACCAAACTGGTTTTACTGATCAAGCGGAGAGACTTCAATCGCAAGCTAAAACGGTTGTATTTGTAGCAATCGATAATGAATTGAGTGGATTAATTGCTATTTCAGATACAATCAAAGATGATGCTCCAAAAATGATTGCACAATTGAAAAAGGAAAATATTACCGTAATAATGATAACCGGAGATAATCAACAAACTGCATTAGCTATTGCTGATCAATCTGGTATCGATTGGGTGATTGCTGAAGTAATGCCTGGTGAAAAAGCACTTGAAATTCAAAAACTTCAAGAAAATGGTGAAATTACCGCTATGGTGGGCGATGGCGTTAATGATGCACCTGCACTGGCACAAGCAGATGTGGGGATTGCCATTGGCAGCGGAACAGATGTTGCCATAGCGACAGCCCCAATAGTATTAATTGGTGATGATCTAAATGGTGTAACCAAATTGATTTCGCTTTCACGTAAAACATTGCGTACGATAAAACAAAACTTATTCTGGGCGTTTTTCTATAATGTTGTCCTAATCCCTGCAGCCGCAGCTGGATTACTCAATCCTATGCTGGCTGCGGGTGCGATGGCTTTCTCGAGTATTTTTGTTGTTTCCAGCAGCTTGAGGTTACGACAGTTTCGAATTTCATAATCACCATTCTTCGATATCCTGCTTTGATTTTCATAAAGTACATTTTCCCTAAACACTTAGTGAGTGTCAAATTCGCTGACCAATAACAGTCTGACAGATATCAACTTGACCCGATACCATTTTCAGATTATGCTTAACGACCATGAATGCCAACAAGACGAACATTACGCGCAGAAGTTTTCTCAAATTGTCAGCAGCTGGATTGGGGGGATTGGTAATGATACCTCATGTACAATTGCTGCCCAAAATAGATTTTCCTCAATATGAAAGATTGGGGAGAGCTTTCAATAAAATCGAAATAAAACTCAAACCCGATATTAATGCACAAACAACGAAAGTAATTTACGATGATACCGTTGTCCCTTGGCTGAGGGAGGTGGTAGGATTTCATCCCTATCGATTCAGACAGCGCTGGGTTGAAACACCCGATGGATATATATGGGCTTCTGATCTTCAGCCGGTAAAGAATCTTCCCAATAAACCGTTAACGACATTGCCTCAAACCAGCCTGGGTCCAGGTATGTGGGCTGAAGTGACTATTCCATGGGTGGATGTTATTTTAGAAAATCAACCCATCAGCCCGGGATTTAAATCTAAAGTAGAAGCGGGATATCCAATAAGGTTATATTACAGCCAGGTTTTGTGGGTGGACCAAATTAAAACTAACGAATCGGGGATAACCCTTTATAGAATAAAAGAGAAATACGGCTATGGCGATATTATGTGGGCGAATGCAGAAGCATTTCGACCAATAACAGAAGAAGAAGTTGCTCCTATCAATCCTCAAACAGAAAACAAAATCGTTGTGATCAATGTCGAAGAAAAATATCAAACGCTCTCATGTTTCGAAGGCAATAGTGAAGTATATTTTTGCCGGATATCTGCGGGAAAGAAATATGACCCCGATGGAACATATTTGGGCGAATCGGCTACACCTAAAGGAACTTTAAATATCTGGAGAAAACAAATTTCCACCCATATGAGTGGAGGTACAACAGGAGCGGGGTATGATTTACCCGGAATTGGCTGGACGACTTTATTTTCAGGAGATGGCGTTGCTATCCATTCGACCTTTTGGCACAATACTTTTGGAGGTGAATTAATGTCTCATGGATGTGTCAATGCTGCACCTGATGATGCGAAATGGGTTTTTCGGTGGACGAATCCACCAGTCCCTTATGATCCTGGCGATCTTTATTCTAAGGATGTTGAAATTCCACCAACAAAGGTTCAGGTAAAAGAAGGGTAATAACCTTGAGCAGGAATAACTGACGATGATTAATGTTTCGATCGGTTTGGCATTTGTAGCTGGATTGGCTTCCTTTCTTTCTCCTTGTGTATTCTCATTAGTACCAGCATACATTGGTTACCTGGGGGGGCGATCCATAGCGATTGCCGAAAAGAATTCCAACCGCTGGGAGGTTTTTCGTCACGGATTAGTTTTTGTAGTAGGTTTCAGCCTTGTATTCATTAGTTTAGGAATTGCTGCATCGGCATTGGGAGGGCTACTCTACGATATCCGGACATGGATAGCGAAAATCGGCGGGATTGTGGTAGTTATTTTAGGAATTCATATGACCGGGGTATATCGAATTCCCTTCCTGGAATATGATTTAAGACCGCAGACTATACCCGATCGGAACCGAGGTTATATTTCTTCTTTGTTGCTTGGGATAGTTTTTTCCGCGGGCTGGTCTCCTTGTGTAGGACCCGTTCTAGGTGCAATATTAACTTTAGCACTGAATGGAGGCTCAATTTTAAAAGGGGCGCAATTACTAACAGCTTATTCAACAGGGCTTGCTATTCCTTTTTTATTGGCGGCTTTAGGAATAGGTTGGGTAACAACTTTAATTAAGCGATTTGGCAGAGTGATGCGAATTAGCGAGATCATTATGGGGTTGATCTTGATTATTGTTGGCGTGATGCTTTTTATGGGCACATTTGAACAAATTGCCCGATTTGGTTATTTTGTAGATTTTGGGTTGTAAGAGAAAACGAATCACCTAAAACCATTTTTGTTAAGTCTTGATTATTTTTTAAAGGTATGATTATCAAAAAATTTTCTGGAGCTTGATAATGATCTCGGTAACTCTCTATGGCAGAAAAGATTGCCATCTTTGTGAACAAACTTGTGAAATATTAAATTCGCTACAAGAAAAAATTCCTCATCAGCTTACGGTTGTTGACATTGATAAAAATGATGATTTGATTCGCGCTTACGGCTTCGATATCCCGGTGATTGAAGTAGGACCATATAAATTAAAAACACCCTTCACAAAACAAGAATTGGAAGTGACTTTAGCTGCTGCACAGCACCGCAAGAAGCAATTGGAAGAATTAAACGATCCCGATTATTCTAAATTTGTGAATCAAGGCAAAACCTGGGGAAAATTTGATGGTTTTTCTTATTGGTTATCCAAACATTATTTAGCGTTATTCAATGTTTCAGTTTTCATCTATATTCTCATTCCATTTTTAGCCCCAGTTTTTATTAAAATTGGATATAGGGCTCCTGCAAATATTATTTATTCAGGTTATCGGATAGTGTGCCACCAATTAGCTTATCGATCATTTTTCCTATTTGGAAAACAACCATTTTACCCGCGGGAAGCTGCCAGGTTGGTGGGATTGATTTCTTATAAAGAAGCCACCGGATTAAGCGAAGATCATAAAGCAGAGGATATCCTCGCTGCACAAAAATTTATTGGGAATAGCGTTGTTGGGTACAAGGTGGCATTGTGTCAAAGAGATATCTCGATTTATGCGGGCATCATTATATTTGGATTAGCGTTTTGGGCTACAAAAAAACGAATTAAATCCTTACCCTGGTTTTTATGGATTATCATCGGCATAATGCCCATCGGAATCGATGGGGTATCCCAATTAATAAGTCAACCGCCTATTAGCTTAATACCCTACAGAGAAAGTACGCCTTATTTACGCATGATTACTGGTTTTCTATTTGGATTTGCTACCGCATGGTTTGGGTATCCGCTACTTGAAGAAAGCATGGCTGAAACCCGCAAGATTTTAGCTGTCAAACGGTTACGCGTACATAAGCCTTCTGAGAAGGTAACTCAAATTACATAGGAATAATTCAGGATTTTTATGCAAGCAATTCAATCAGGGGATGTTCGTTATTATTGTTTCGAGACGTTGTCTTCATATAATGTACCTCATGCTGTTATTACCCGGCATGGTGGTGTGAGTCCTTTCCCTTGGGCTACTTTGAATCTGGGTGCAACAGTGGGTGATGATCTGGAACGAGTGAAGGAAAATCGGAGAAAGGCATTCGAAGCAGTTGGAAGGGATATTCATGCTTATTACGATGTTTGGCAGGTTCACAGCAATCGCGTAATTTGCACCCATACACCCAGGAACCCAGAGCAGCCGCATGAAAAAGCTGATGCCATCCTAACCAATACGCCTGGATTGACGTTGTTTATGCGTTTTGCCGATTGCGTCCCGGTGTTATTATTCGATCCTGTTAAAAAAGCAATTGGCGTAGTCCATGCTGGTTGGATGGGAACGATAAAGCAGATTGTGGCACTAACTGTTGAAAAGATGATCTCCGAATATAACTCTTCTCCCGGAGATATCGTTGCGGCAATTGGCCCTTCGATTTGTCAGAAACATTATGAGGTAGGAAAAGAAGTTGTGAACGAAGCTTATATCTCGTTTCAAAGTGATGCGGATATATTTATTCGTAACGAAAATGGTCATTATCTGTTTAATTTATGGGAAGCAAATAAGTACCTATTGGAAAAAGCTGGAGTTGAACATATCGAAGTCTCAGGGATTTGTACCGCCTGTCATCTCGAAGAATGGTTTTCACACCGTGGAGAAGCGGGGAAAACGGGCAGATTTGGTGTTATGATTGGATTATGATTCGATCGGGAAATGTTTAATGGATATTGGATTTCCTCTTACTGTCGATGCTATTCGTAATAATATTCAAAGAGTGCATGAAAATATTGATAAAGCTGCCCGAAGGGTGGGGAGATCTATCGATGAAGTTAAGCTTGTCGTTGTAACGAAAACCCATCCGGTAGAAACTGTTCGAATGGCAATAGAGGCTGGGGCTAAATACCTGGGGGAAAATTATGCAGAGGAAGGCGTAGAAAAGAAAACCCTATTATCGGATCAAACAGGCATTGAATGGCACATGATTGGTCATATACAAAGCCGGAAAGCGCGGATGATCGCAGAACATTATGATTTTGTACACTCATTAGATAGTGTAAAATTAGCCAACCGCCTGAGCAATTTCAGTATTGAAATCAATCGCACCATTCCGGTATTGTTAGAATGCAATGTAAGTGGTGAAGAATCAAAATTTGGCTTTCCCATTTGGGAAGAAAATGGATGGGAATCTGTAATTCCTGAAATCGAGAAGATTATCAGTTTGCCAGGTATATTAATATCTGGTCTGATGACCATGGCGCCATATTTTGACGATGGAGAACTTGCCAGACCAATTTTTAAGAAGTTGAAAAGATTTCAAGCATACTTAATAAGAAAATTCCCAAAAACAGATTGGCATGAGCTATCCATGGGGATGAGTGGTGATTACGAAGCTGCTGTTCAGGAAGGCGCAACAATTATTCGAGTCGGACAGGCAATATTAGGATATCGAAAGTATTGTTAAGGAAGGTGTCAACGTGGCATATATCGTTTATATCATTCGGTTATTGGCACAAATACTATGTTTCCTGGTGATAGTTCAAGTTGTATTATCGTATTTCATGTCGCCATATCATCCGATCAGAGAAAAAATTGATCAAATCGTCGAACCTTTTTTATCTCCTATCCGTCGGCGGATTCCACCCGTAGGGATGTTTGATTTTAGCCCAATAATATTAATATTTCTCATTCAAATAGTTGTATCACTTGTCACTTATTTATTGTTAATGATATAAATTAAAACCATCATGATTACCCGAGAATACAAATTCCATAGCGGACGTTTTGGCGCTGCAATAGCGGTGAGGGTTATTCCACGCGCCCGGAAGAACGAAATTAGCACAATCATGCAGGATGGCGCAATAAAAATAAAATTAACAGCGCCGCCTGTTGGGGGAAAAGCTAA
>JAAZNS010000113.1 GCA_012798185.1 Chloroflexota bacterium
AACAATATTAGAGTCGGAAACCGAACCCCATAAGCCATCTGAGCAAATTAATAAAAAGCGAGTTTGATTTATATGAAGATTTTGTACATCGGGTTCAAATGATTCTCCCTGACCTAAAGCGCGGTATAAAACGTTACGCTGAGGGTGATTCGCTGCTTCATCAGCTGTCAATTGACCTAGTTCCAATAATCGATTGACCAAAGAATGGTCACGAGTGAGGCATTGAATCTCACCATTTTGTTTTATTGCATAAGCACGGCTATCTCCCACATGAGCAATGGTTATTTGATCTCCTATTAAGAGTACGGAAGTCATCGTTGTTCCACTTCCGGGTGCCTGACGCGATATTGAGCGATGGGCTTCTAACATCCCTTCTCTCATTATCTCTTGAAGAGAATCTTGAGGTTGAGATGGTTTTGAACTGAAAATTGGGGTGAACACTTTACGAATTACATAGCCTGACAATGATCGAATAGCGAGTTCGCTGGCGATCTCACCATGTTGATGTCCACCCATGCCATCGGCAATGATATATAATCCAAATTCTGATATTTCGTCACCGGAAGTGACAGATGTAGTCATAGAAAATAGGGCATCCTCATTATGATCCCTTTGTTTTCCTATTGATTGACTGTATCCCACCAGGAGTTGGTGACTTATGTTCGTAATGGGACTAGAAATATGTTCGTGTTCAATTGCATTGTTTGCAGATGAAACATAAGGTACGATTTGATCGGACTCTTTTCGATCGTTTCTAAATAGTGTTTTGAATATGCTTTTCACGAAGTATTTTTCTCCAATGAACCAATTATCAAGCTGGTATGGCGTATAAAGTATGATCGGTGGAGCCGATATAAATCATATTATTTCCCGCAACGGGTGTCCCAGTAATAGGGCCGTTGGTGTGCATTTTCCAACGCAAATGACCATTTTGTGCATCGATGCAGTAAAGGTTTCCATCGACTGAACCGCAATAGATTGAATCGCGGAACAAGATTGGTGAGCCAGTCACCTGATGTTCAGTTTCAAAGCGCCACAATTCTTTGGATGTTTTAGTATCGATACAATAGATATTGCCATCGACGCAGCCAATAACGATTGTTTCTCCTGCTAAACAAGGGGTGGATATGGTGCCTTTTCCTAATTTAAATCGCCAGATTACCCAGCCAGTTTTTCCATCCAAAGCATATAGTGTGGCATCTAGGGACCCGAAATAGATATTACCCTGGAAGTCAATCGGTGAGGAAGTGATCGATCTTTTTGCTTTAAAAGCCCATTTTACGGCGCCCCGAAAATCCAGACAATAAAAATCGCCATTTTCGGTCCCCACGTATACAAAATCGTGTTCAACTAAAGGAGTCGAACGCACTGGTGAGCTGGCTTCATATTTCCAGGCAAGTCTTCCATTATAAGTATTTATTGCATGGATAAAACCATCATCAGAACCGATGAAAACATGGCCTTCGGCTATATAAGGGGAGGATCGAATGGGACCTTCGGCAAAATATGTCCAGTTTATCCTACCCGACCGTTGTGATATTACATGAAGGCGGTTATCTTCGGAGCCGAAATATATATTATCATCATAGATGAATGGTTTGCTAACGATGCCGCCATCAGTTGGATATTTCCAAACGAATTCACCCGTGGTGCCATTTATGGCGTACATATTGTGGTCATATGAACCGACATAGACGAACCCTTTGTGAAACGACGGCGATCCACGGATTTCATCTTCACATTCAAAAGTCCAGGATGGTTTGGCAAATTCGTCCGATGGAAGAATTATCTCAGGTACTGCTGAAACGGAAGTTTTCGTTCCCTGACCAATTGCCATTAAAGCTTCTTTCATTGCCAATGCACTGGGGAAACGATCTTCAGGATTATATTGCAGTGCTTTAAGGATGATTGCCTCAAATGCGGGTGAAACCTCGGGGTTTAAAACGCGAATTGGGCGTTCTCCAAAAGAAAATGGTGGTTCAAGGCGCGGATCACGGCGGGTAATTAAATGATGAAGCGTAGCACCAAGTGCATAGATATCTGTTTGAGGGGAGGCTTCGCCGCGGTATTGTTCGGGTGGTGAATAGCCCTCTGTTCCAATCATGGTGCCTTTCTGACCAGTTTGGAAAGGTTTGGCGATGCCGAAATCAATCAATACGATATGTCCGTGTTGATTGATCATGACATTGGACGGTTTCATATCGCGGAAGATGATAGGTTCGGGTTTATGGTTATGCAGAAAATTCAACACATCGCATAATTCGATAGCCCATTGGATCAATTGTTCTTCGGAAATCGGACCTTCACTTAGCTTGGCTTCAAGGTCTTTCCCATTAATGAATTCCAAAATCAGGTAAGATCGATTATTGAAAGTAAAGTAATCGTATATACGCGGAATAGCAGAATGGTCGAGCGTAGCTAACAAATTCGCTTCACGCTCAAAGTTCCGAACGATCGTATTGCGGATCATCGGATCATTTGCCTGGTTGAACATTTCTTTTACCGCAACCCACTTAACTACGTTGGGAAAATGTAAATCCCGAGCGCGGTAAACTGCACCCATTCCGCCTACGCCTAAGACGCTGTGAATCAGATACCGATTTGCCAGCGAAGTTTCAGGTCGTAATTGAGTGGTTAAACCCGATTTTTCAGGACCATCCAGTTCTTGAGTCTTACGCTGAGTATCCAGAGCAGTTCCCTCATCTACATAATAGAGATATCAACCAATATTCTACATTATATTCATCATTTTATCGGATTGCAATTTTGTTACTTATGCTGTGGGTAATTTCTACTATCAATTTTGTAATCCAATTGTATAATATATTTCTTATGGATAATACTTATGAAAATTATATTTCGCCGTTCTCTTGGCGGTATGGCAGCTTGGAAATGCGCCAAATATGGAGTGAGGCTCATAAACGCCGTCTTTGGCGGTCTTTATGGGTAAACCTGGCTGAAATCCAAGTGGAATTTGGGCTTGTTTCTCCCGAGCAGGTTGCGGATCTAAAAGAGCACCAAAACCAGGTGGATATTCGCCGATCTTTGGAAATCGAAGCTGAGATCAAACATGATTTGATGGCAGAATTAAAAACTTTTGCAGAACAATGTCCGATTGGCGGAGGGATACTCCACATGGGGGCAACATCCATGGACATTGAGGATAATGCTGATCCGCTGCGCATGCGCCAATCGCTAGATTTATTGATCGAAACATTGCGTAAGTTATTGATCATTTTTTACGAAAAGATCGAGCGTTGGGCTGATACCCCTATCATTGGTTTTACACATCTCCAGCCAGCTGAACCTTCCACCCTGGGTTATCGGTTTGCTCTTTACGCGCAGGATTTACTGCACGATTGGGAAAATTTACGCAGAGATAGGGCGCATCTTAAGGGTAAAGGATTTAAAGGGGCTGTTGGTACGGCATCGTCGTATACCGAATTAGTGGGTATCGATCGAGTGCAAGAATTCGAAACCAGGCTTTCTTCGCTTATTGGTTTACCATTTTACCCAATCACTTCACAAACTTATCCACGGAAACAAGATTACCAGATTGCTTCCGACCTTGCCGGTTTAGGGGGATCGCTATACAAAGTTGCCTTTGATTTGCGTATTTTACAATCGCCTCCCATTGCAGAATTATCCGAGCCTTTTGGAAGTAAACAAGTAGGCTCATCTGCAATGCCGTTTAAACGGAATCCGATACAAGCGGAAAAAATATGTTCACTAGCCCGAATGCTGGCGCAGATGCCCGATATAACCTGGAACAACGCTGCCCATTCATTATTGGAAAGGACATTGGACGATTCTGCCAACCGGAGATCGGTGATTTCCGAGATGTTCTTGATTAGTGATGAAATCTTGAATACGATGATAAAAATAATTTCGGGGTTGGTGATCAACGAGAAAAGTATAAAAAAGAATTTTGAAATCTATGGTGCGTTTTCAGCAACAGAGCGACTGCTTATGGCATTAAGCAAGTCGGGTGCCGATCGGCAGCAAATGCACGAAACCCTAAGAGAACATGCCTTAAAGGCATGGGGCGAAGTACAAAAAGGCGAACGGAATCCAATCCTGGAAAATATTCTCCAGGATAAGCAAATCCGGAAATATTTATCCGAACAAGAGATATTGCGATTAATGGATGCAAGCCACTATATCGGTGATGCAGCGATGAGGGCGAAGTCTTTCGCAGCTACGATTAAAACTGCTGTTGAACAGCCTTTATAGTTTGCCAAACAACTTTACAATAAAACGTTGAAACCCATGAATTGATCGAACTGGGGGAGCATACATGATAATACATTTACCATAGACTAAATTCAACCCAAGTTCTTTTCCTTTAGCAATCAATTGGGGCGATTCTGCATTTTGTTGAAGCCAGACATTTTTTATCCCAATATCAGAAACTTGCTGTAATAGATCCTGCCCCTTTTGGGGAGGAACGCTGATAAAAACCCCATCGATTTTCCCCTGTAGTAAAGCCAAGTTTGAGAAACATGATTTACCATCGATGGTTTGGGCTTCGGGATGGACTAAGTAAACCTGATAACCGCGCTCGGTTAATTCTTTTGCGGCGATATTTCCGAATTTGTTTCCTGTACGAGAAGCCCCGATGACTGCGATGCGTTTACTTTTAATAAAATCCTGAATAGGGAGCTGCATTAGATATTCCTTATCGATAAATGAATTGAAGAGAGAAAAACCGAATAACCTTAAAGATTATATTTCATTTATGAAGATACGCCTATCAATCCTTTATTTGATTGTCGGTTGATAATAGATTCTACATTATCAATAATTTTTTAGTATCCGTTTGATAATTACACAAAAACTAACCGCGTAATATTAATCTTATTAAGAGTAATGTCAATAATAATAAATAATATTATGAGATATAATGGTAATACATTAACATATAAAGTAAAAATTGTATATTGCTTAAATAGATTAATACGGAGAACTAAAAATGGATGCCGTTGATTTTGAAATTCTTGAAGTTCTAAAAATTAATGGAAGAGCTACAGTTTCCGAGATAAGTAAAAGGGTAAATCTCTCTCTTCCTGCAGTGGCAGAGAGAATAAAAAAAATGGAAGATTCTGGGTTAATTGAACAATATACGGTTCGGATTAATCGGGAAAAGCTCAATCAAAAACTGCTGGCGTTTGTATTGGTTAATATTGAGAAAGCAGAATATATCCAAGGTTTTCGAGAGGCAATCATCCAATTTAATTCGGTTTTGGAATGCCATCATGTTGCTGGAGAATATGATTATTTATTGAAAGTATTGGTTGAAAGCCCCAATGCACTGGAAGAATTTTTAACCAATGGTTTAAAGAAGATCAAGGGAGTGGTTAAATCCAATACGATTATTTCATTACTAACCATCAAAGAAATTATTAACAAATAGAGGGAGATTTATTCAAATGATATTCAAAGGTTTCCAATTTGGTATGCTGCTTCAATTTGCCATTGGTCCAGTATGTATTTTCATATTCCAGGCTGCTTCTTCACGCGGTTTTTTAATTACAGAATCTGGCGTATTTGGTGTGGCACTTATTGATGCGCTTTATATTCTGGCTTCGATTATCGGCATTGGCGGATTGATCGAAAAAAATGATACAGTCAAAATAGGTTTAAAGGTTTTTGGAGCTTTTGTATTAATCCTATTTGGATTGAGTAATATTTTAAACATTATCGGCATTAACTTTTTGCCCAGTTTACACTTACAAAGCGTCCATAATACGACGGGTATGTTCAGCCGAGCTGCTTTATTAACGCTTTCTAATCCATTAACGATTGTATTTTGGGCAGGCGCATTTTCATCTAAAATAGCGCAGGAAAGTTATCGCCAAAAAGACTTATTTTTATTTGGATTCGGCGCTGTGATGGCAACTCTTTTCTTTTTATCTCTTGTTTCTTTTGCGGGAAGTATCACTAAAATCTTTTTACCATTGCAGTTCATCGAATTCTTGAATGGAGTAGTTGGGATCGCACTGATTTATTTTGGGATTAGGACCGCCACTAAAAAGGGGGTGAGTTAATAGGGTTTTGTTTGAATCTCCTAGTGGATTGGTTTTTGCTCTGCTCGGATAAATTCGGTACAAAAATAATGTCGTACATAAAAATTATCGGGGACAAAGGTTCTTATTATGTTGACAGTATTATAATAATGTGATATTCTAATACTAGAATATAATTTCGAGGGAAAAAATTGACTAACGCAGAACTAGCAATTCTCTCTCTGGTTTGCGAATCCCCGCATTATGGTTACGAAATCGAGCAAATCATTGAACAGCGCGGGATGCGCGATTGGACTGAAATTGGATTCTCTTCCATCTATTACCTTTTGAAAAAGCTCGAAGCAAAAGGTTTTATTACCAGCCGCTTAGAAGAAAAATCTGGTCCTGGACCAGCGCGTAAGATATATGCTATCACCCCTGAGGGAAAAAATAACTGGCGGGAAGCAATTCTAACTGCGTTATCGCAGCCTCAGCAGCTGTATCCGCTTATTCAAATCGGTATGGCTGGAATTCCCGGTTTATCTAAAGAAGAAACGAAGCAGGCGCTAATTAATTACTGCCAAAATTTAAAACAACGGGAACAATACGTGCGTTCCAGGATGGAATCTCAAATGCCTCTTCCTTATCATGTCGAATGGATGTTTAGACACAGCCTTACTATGATTAAATCAGAAATTAAATTTATTCATCAAATGATCGATGAATTGGAGAACCTGGCATGAAAAAACTCGATTGGAAGAAGGATTTAAAACAATTCTATACCCCATCATCAAAAGAATTTTCGATCATTGATGTGCCATCTATGAACTTCTTGAAAATCGATGGACACGGTGATCCGAATAAAACCCCTCAATATCCGCTTGCTGTGGAAGCATTGTATTCTGTGTCGTATAAAATCAAATTTTCCCTAAAATCCAAGGGAATTGATTATACTGTTTTTCCTCTGGAAGGTCTTTGGTGGGTAGATGATATGACCAAATTCAGTGTCGAGAAAAAAGACGAATGGAACTGGACAATGATGATCGCACAACCTGAATGGGTGGACGTGGACGTATTCAGGAAAGCCTGTGAGGCTGTTTCCGCCAAGAAAGAGTTGCCTGTAATCTCAAGACTTCGCTTTGAGCTATATGCTGAGGGATTGGCAGTGCAAATCCTTTATTGGGGCGCATATGCCGATGAAGGTCCAACGATTGCTCGTATGCATGAATTTATTCATAAAAAAAGCATGGTTACTAACGGTAAACACCATGAAATCTACCTGGCTGATCCCAGGAGAACTGCACCGGAGAAGTTGAAAACAATCTTACGTCAGCCTGTAAGAAAGAGCGTATGAATACTACAGAACAGCAGGGAATCATTACCGGCTTTACACCATTGAAAACTCACCATTGTGTGACCGGTTCGATGCGAAATATCTTTGAGTATTATGGCTATCAAATTCTTGAAGAAGTATTATTTGGATTAGGATGCGGGATTGGTTTTGGATATTTAGAGATTAAGGGAACTATCCCTTTTGTGGGGGGAAGGGCAAATGTTGGCAGAGCAGGAGAAGATGGGCTGGAAATAACAGCGGCAAAAAGGACGGGCGTAGAGGTGCGCCGTTACACGACAAGCAGCGTTAAAAAGGCGGAAACACGATTACTTGAGCTGATTAATGATAAAAAACCTGTGATGTTATATGTCGATATGGGATTTTTACCCTATTTCAATTTGCCTCCGGAAACGCACTTCGGTGCGCATATGGTGGTCATTGCTGGCTACGATCCAAATACCTCCCGTGTGTTTGTTGCAGATCGAGATGGTAAATTGCATCCTGTTTCTCTATCCTATCTGGCACAGGCGAGAAATTCAAAATTCAAACCTTTTCCGCCAAAAAATGCCTGGTTCGAATGGGATTTTTCAAACGCTCATGAAATCAAGCCCGATGATGTAAAACGATCGATATTCGAAACTGCCGATAAAATGATCAATCCTCCCATTTCGAATTTGGGATGCAAAGGTATTTATAAGGCTGCCCAGCGGATAAAGAATTGGCATCAAATATTAGATAACAATTCTCTTCGGGCAGCTTGTTTCAATGGATATATATATATCGATGCAACTGGCGGCACAGGAGGCGGTCTATTTAGATATATGTACAGCCGGTTTTTACATGAAGCTGTGACGTATACCGGGATCAGCCGATTGGAAGATATTTCGATTAAATTCAAAAACATTGGCAACCGATGGCAAGAAGTGGCTTTAGCTTTCAAGGAAGCTGCGGAATCTTCAAATCCACCGGATTTCTTGAAAGATATCGGCACAAATATTCTCATGATCGCGGAAATGGAAAAAGCTGCTTGGGAGCAGCTTTTCGATACGATGAAGAGATAAAATTTTTATCTCCAGTCTTGCGCAGGTTTTGGGCGGTTATTTAGAATGGATTCGATTTTTTCCATTACATCTGGGGTTAATTTTTCAACTACGTCTAACGCTTTCATATTTTCAACGACTTGGGATTTTCTAGAAGCTCCGGTAATGACGGTGCTTACATTTTGATTTTTTAAGCACCATGCAATTGCCATTTGTGCCATGGTGCAACCCAGTTCATTGGCTATTGGAACTAATTGCGAAACAATGCCGATTCTCCTTTGTCCCTCCTCGTTTTCAAACCGTTTGCGAAGCCACTCATATCCTTCCATATTAACTCGAGAATCCTGAGGAATGCCCTGGCTGTATTTTCCGGTAAGCATTCCGCTTGCCAACGGGCTCCAAGTGGTTATTCCTAAACCAATTTCTCGATAAAGGGGTTCATACTCCCGTTCCACACGATCACGGTGGAACATGTTATATTCGGGCTGTTCCATTAACGGGGGAATTAAGTGTTCACGACGTGCAATCCCATATGCTTCGCTGATTTGTTGTGCACTCCATTCACTGGTACCCCAATAGAATGCTTTACCTTGCTGAATAACCTGATTCATCGCCCACACAGTTTCTTCGATAGGGGTAAATAAATCGGGGCGATGGCAAAATAACAGATCAACATAATCCATTTGTAACCGTTTTAACGAAGCATCAATCCCTTCCATGATATGCTTTCTTGATAATCCATTGTCGTTTGGTCCATTGCCGCCCCAAAATAGTTTTGTCGATATGACCAGATCGCTGCGTTTCCAGCCAGCTTTTTTGATCACATTTCCCATCACGATTTCGGCATTTCCATTCGCATATACTTCTGCATTATCGAAGAAATTTACTCCCTGTTCGTATGCAGCTGTCATACATTCAAAAGATGCATCTTCTCCAATCTGACCGCCAATCGTAACCCAGGCGCCAAAGGAAAGCGCTGAAATTTTCAATCCAGATTTTCCAAGAAATCGATATTCCATATTTACACCTCACTCGAATTTTTTATTTATCAGAACTATTTTAATTAATAATAAAAAAAAACCTAACATAATTAACGAGTTTATTCCCGAGGGATGATTTTTTTACGTGATTTATCCATTAAATCTGGTGTTGCCGCGGCAATAACTGCATCATTTTGAGAAGCGAATTCTTTCCCTGGAGAAAGCGGGAAAGGTTCTTTATGGTTAAAAATTTCAATACACCCGCCAGCCTCAGGAATCATTAACCAAGCACCGGCATAATCCCAAATTTTAGCTTTTGCTTCAAAGCAAATCAATGCTTTTCCACTTGCCAGGCTGCACATCGAGTAAGTGGCACAGCCAAATATCCGCGTTTTATATGGGATGCTTATTCGATAATTCTTATGGGTTCTGGAACAACATGAAAAAAAGGTTGTTTTGTTCTCGGGATTTGGGATGGTCACATGAATCGGTTGATTATTATAATAAGCCCCGCATCCCATTTGAGCGGTATATAACTCGTTTAAATACGGAAAATATTGAACTGCTAGAATCGGATATCCGTTTTCGACGCGCACCAGAGATACTCCCCAATAATGAAGTCCCAGGCTGAAATTGGTTGTACCATCCAGGGGGTCCACTATCCAAACGGTTGGATTCGCGGTTCGGGGAGTAAATTGGTGTTGTAATTCTTCACTAATGATTAAATCATGGGGAAATTCTTTTTTTATTTCCTGTTTGATGAAATTATCTACGGCTACATCGGCTTCGGTTACGATAGAATGATCTGATTTATATTCCATCTTTAGCTGCGACTTATGGAAGTATTCAAGTAATATCTCTCCGCATTGCTGTGCAAGTTGAGCAGCGAAAAATAAAGTTGAGTCCAATGCAATACCTCAATTATACGGAGCAATAATTTCAATGTAATCTTGGGTCACCGTTTTATCGGGAGAAGCGCCCAGATCATGGAGCAATTGGGTGCCTAATTCGGCTTTATGTTCAGCATCACGTTTACTCCATGTGCGGCTTTTTACTTCTAAAAAGTACCCTAAGTCGGGTTCTTTTACCTGGTCGAGGTTTATGAAAAATTCTGTTCCCTTATAAAGAACACGCCACCGCAAACGATCTTTTTGGACAAAGATTTCATTCGTGGGTTTGAAATACTCTCTATAGAATCTTAGGCTGTGAGTTGCCGGGGCAATAAATCTGCTACGAGAAAGAAGTACATCACTTGGGAAATGATCTTCGCGGGCAGGTCCCAAAAGAGTTAATCGATAACGGACATTGCTTACTTGACCTTTTTCATCGATATATTCGTCTTCCCGATATCGTAAATATCCCTGAGATGGGTCGGAGAATGAAAAGTAAGTATCATACTCGTGGTAATGGCGGTGGCGGAGAATTTCCAAATCCGGGTTTTTTAATGCCGCTAGAACATCTTTAGGATCAGATATCCGCGCTTTTGCTTGAA
>JAAZNS010000114.1 GCA_012798185.1 Chloroflexota bacterium
GGAGCGATTGTACCAGCTAACCCTGGGGTTAACCCCAGCCTTACGATTACTGCTCTGGCGGAGTATGCCATGAGTATGATTCCTGAGAAACGGGCAATCAGGTAACCTGGAAACCAACCTTAGATAAATCAGGTGATTAGGAAAATTATCGACTGGGCAATGCAGGAGAAATCAATGAATCTAACCAGCTTACACTTCTTACTTACTTATCAATGTAATTTCGAATGTGATCATTGTTTCGTATGGGGCAGTCCGCGGCAAAGCGGTGTGATGACGCTGGCTGATATCCGTAATGCCCTGCACCAAGCGAAGTCTGCTGGCACTATAGAGAGTGTTTATTTTGAGGGTGGTGAACCATTTTTATATTATGCCACCTTGCTCAAAGCTGTGCAGCTAGCTCATCAGATGGGATTTGAGGTGGGAATTGTTACCAATGGTTATTGGGCAACCAGCTTGGAAGATGCCCAGGCAGTCATTGAACCATTTTCAGGTTATTTGAATGGATTATCGGTGAGCACAGACTTTTTCCATTACAACGAATTCATCAGTGATCAAGCCCGGTTTTCGGAGGAGGTCGCTAAAATTCTAAATATCCCTACTTCGACGATCAGCATCGTTTCCCCCATCGAAAACCATGAGCAATGCATCGATGGATCACGTGGTACGCTGCCGCCGGGTGATTCCGACGTGATGTACCGGGGCAGGGCAGCGGTCAATCTAACAGCTAAAGCTGGCAGGCAGCCCTGGACATCCTTCACCGAATGCCCTTACGAAGACCTGATCGAGCCAGGCAGGGTACATCTGGATGCATTGGGAAATTTACATATTTGCCAGGGATTGGTAATTGGAAACATCAAGAAAAAATCGCTGAAAGAAATCTGCGCGGAATATGACCCTTGGGCGCATCCAATCGTAAAAGTTTTGTTAGCTGGCGGACCGGCAGCTTTGGTGAAACAATACATTCTTCCCCACGGCGAGGGCTATGCAGATGCGTGTCACCTTTGCTACACCAGCCGGGTATTATTAAGGGATCGTTTTCCTGATATATTGGGGCCGGATCAAATGTATGGCGTCGATCTGTAATTATTTGGCAAGCAATTCTTCCAAAATGGCTTTAGCTAATTGGGGATCAGCTTTGCCGCGCATTTTTTTCATCACTTGACCTACGAACCAACCCATCAGCCCTGCTTTGCCACTCTTGTAGCTTTTTACCTGATCGGGGGCTTCTGCCAGCACCTCGGTGCAAACCATGCGTATGGCATCCTGGTCGTTGACTTTTGCCAATCCTTCCTCTTCTACAATTTGTTGGGGGGATTTACCGCTTTGCTCAACTTTTTCGAGCAGAGATTTACCGGTGGAAGTATTGATCACGTTTGAATCGACCAGTTTGATGATGTCCGCCAGATAATTGGCGGTCAGCTTCAATTCCCCGGCAGGAATGCCGCGTTCGTTGACCATACGCAAGATATCATTCATCAACCAGTTTGAAACTCGTTTTGGGTCACTCCCATAGGTAATGACCGCATTTTCGAAATAATCCGATAAGCTGCGTTCACCGGTAAGGATATCGGCGTCATATTCCGGCAGGTTGTATTGGTGTATAAAGCGCTGTCGGCGCGCTAAAGGCAGCTCTGGAAGACTCGAAAGGATTTCTTCCAGCCAGGCTTGTTCAAGCCGGATAGGCAACAAGTCGGGCTCGCGGAAATACCGATAATCAGCTTCGGTTTCTTTGGAACGCATCTTGCGCAATATGCCGCTGTCTTCATCCCATTCTAGTGTCCAGGCGAGGATCCCGTTGCCGGCTTCGACTTCATGGATCTGCCTCTCGATTTCAGTCTGAATAGCATCGCGCACTGCTGTGATGGAATTGACATTCTTGATCTCGGTTTTGGGATTGAGATAATCGGCGCCTTTAGGGCGGATGGAAACGTTGGCGTCGCAGCGCAAGTGGGCTTTCTCCATATCGGCTTCGGAAATACCCAGCCAGCGCAATAACTGCCGCAGCCGAATCAGGTATTGGGCAGCTTCATCTGCAGAACGCAAATCCGGCCCGGTGACCATCTCGACCAGTGGTACGCCGCAGCGGTTGAAATCGATCAGGCGGCGCCCATAATCGTTTTTTGTTTTTCCAGCGTCTTCCTCGATATGCAGCTTATGGATGTTTATCCGGCGGATATAACCTTCTGGCATGGGCAATTCGAGATATCCTCCGCGTGCTAGGGGACGGTCGTATTGGGATATCTGATATCCCTTTGGCAGATCGGGGTAAAAATAATTTTTGCGGTCGAAGTAAGAAATTGGCTGAATTTCAGTATTCATCGCTGCTGCCAATAATACTGCTTTTTCGACCACGGTTTTATTCAAAACTGGCAGCACACCAGGCAATCCGCAGCAAACCGGGCAAATGTTGGTATTGGGCGGATCGTTCCATGAATCGGCTTTACAGCTGCAAAATATTTTGGTCGTCGTGTTGAGCTGGATGTGGGTTTCTAATCCGATAATGGCTTCGTATTCGGTCATAGGTGTTTTTCGATATTATATAAGGATATTTTTTACCTCACCAACGTGGGTAACGTTGGTAAAGCGCCTTTAGGGGCGCTTAGATTTTAAATGGCAGGTTTTATCTCGCGCCAGGCATCATTCTCGGTTGCCAGCTCATACGCTCTGCCGAGTCGCAGTAAAGTTGCTTCGCAGAAATCAGGTCCAATTAATTGGAAACCGATCGGCAAACCCTCTTTATCGTAACCGCAAGGCAGAGAGATCGCCGGCAACCCGGCATGATTAGCAGGGACGGTTAATTGATCAGCATATTGCATAAGTACCGAATCGCCATAAACATCCCCAATTGGAAAGGCAGTGGTAGGTGTGGTGGGGGCGAGCAGGGCATCCAGGCGGTATTTACCGTTTGGATCGAAGATATCATCAAAATCTTTACGGATCAAGGTTCGCACGCGTAAGGCGCGGTTGTAATATTGTTCGCTGTATTGGGCGGCGCTCACATACATTCCCATTAAAATACGCAGTTTCGGCTGCACCCCAAATGCCTGCCCGCGTGTTTTGCGGTACATTTCATTCAAGTCTTCCACGGCATCCGGTGTACGGTAACCGTATTTTACGCCGTCGAAACGATGCAAATTGGAAGCTGCTTCCACTCGGGAGATAACGAAATATGCCGGGATACCATAGCGGGTATGCGGCATTGGAATATCGTCGACGATATCGGCTCCCATCTCTGCCAGACGACCAGCAGCCCGTAGAGCTGCTGTTTCTATCTCGGGGCTAAGCGATTCCTGGTGCAGTTCGCCGGTTTCAGGGTCGGGGTATGTGATGCGGAAGTAATCGGGTGAGATACCAACCCGTAAACCGCGAATATTGTCTTCCAGCATCGCTACATAATTCTCCACTGGCAGATTAGCAGCGGTAGCATCATGGCGGTCTGCTCCGGCAATGACCTGAAGCATCAATGCTGCATCGGTCACATTTCTGGCAAGCGGGCCAGGGCAGTCCAGCGAGGAGCCGAAAGCGATCAATCCATAACGGGAAACGCGCCCGTAGGTGGGTTTCATGCCAACAACCCCGCAAAATGCTGCCGGCTGGCGGATGGAACCGGCAGTATCGGTGCCCAAGGATAATGCTCCTTCACCTGCTGCTACTGCAGCAGCGCTGCCGCCCGATGAACCGCCGGTTACTCGAGCGGTATTCCAGGGATTGCGCGGGAAAGGTTTGAAAGCAGATGATTCATTGGATGAGCCGTATGTAAATTCATCCAGATTTACTTTTCCGAGCAATACACCACCGGCTGCTTCCAGACGTTCGGCAGGAGTGGCGGAATAGGGGGCGGTGAAATTTGCCAGGATTCTTGAAGCTGCTGTGGAAGGCGTCCCTGTTACGCAAAAAATATCTTTGACGGTGAATGGCACACCTGCCAGGGGTCCTACCTCTTCGCCAGATACAACAGCGTGATCGATCGCCTGTGCCTGTTGTCTTGCTCTATCGGCAGTCAGGGTAATAAAAGCATGAATACGGTCGGGTTGTTGATCTGTTCCTTCTTCTTGTTCGATTTTGCCGGGGATGCCGTCAACCTTTGCAATCCGATTCAGTGTGGATTCAAGGACTTCAGTCGCTGACACCTCACGACGTTTGATCATTTCTACCAAATGATAGGCGGGGAATTCGTAAAGTTCCATAATTAATCCAGATCAGTGTGTGGAATATCAGGGACGACGATATAACCTTCGTCGGTATCAGGTGCCTGGGATAAGATGCTTTTTGTATCGGAATTGGGAAGCCATTCGTCATTTCGGATGGGGGGTGTTATGGATGGTGTATACGGAACGCCATGCGAAGTAATGGCAACCTCATCCGGCAATGGTATAGCTTCAAGCTCATGAATAGCTTTTAATTGATTGTTGAGCTGGCGGCGCAAATATTGGGCTTCTTCTGCGTTCAGCTCTAAAGCTGCCAAATGAACGAGATGCTCAAAGGTTTCGGGTGTGATTTCTTCAGTCATAACTGGATCCTTGAATTCTCGATATTAAGTATTTTTCTTGAAAACTATAGAGTTTGCATGCTGATAATTTTAAAAAACGCATTTTTCCCGGTTGCCAGTATAACTTACTTTTCAATACTGTCAAGAAAGGGTGATTATGGGGGGATACAATAAGGCTATTCTGCATGCTATAATGGAAACGCCTATGTTCATGTGAGGGAGAAAGATGTCCGCAAATATACTTTTCCATCTGGATGAAGAGCATGAGATGATTCGCCAGACGGCTGGTGATTTCGCCCGGAATGAAATTGCCCCCATCGCTGCGGACTTCGATGAATCGGGTGATTTTCCTTATGATACGATAAAAAAAATGGGTGAAATGGGTTTTATGGGGATAGAAGTGCCAGAAGCCTATGGGGGTGCTGGAATGGATACCCTGGCTTATGTTTTAGCGCTGGAAGAAATCAGCAAAGTGGATGCATCCCATGGCACAATCATGTCAGTCAATAATTCATTATTCTGTTCCGGATTGCTGAAATTCGGCAGTGAAGAACAAAAACAAAAATATATGCGCCCGGTAGCATCTGGTAAAGCGATTGGCGCTTATTCACTCACCGAGCCTATGTCGGGTTCAGATGCTGGGACGATGCGTATGCGTGCTGTAAGAGATGGCGAATGCTATATATTAAATGGGCGAAAATCCTGGGTGACCAGCGCACCAGTAGCAGATTATATTGTTGTGTTTGCGATGACCAACCCGGAAAAAAAGCATCATGGAATCACTGCTTTTATTATCGATACCAGTAAACCAGGATTTATCCGTGGCAAGAAAGAACCCAAATTGGGTATTCGCGCCTCTGCAACTAGTGAAATCCTTTTCGAAGATTACCGCGCGCCATTAGAAGACCGCCTGGGAGAAGAAGAAGATGGCTTTAAAATTGCAATGACTGTTTTGGATGCCGGTCGAATTGGAATTGCCGCTCAGGCGTTAGGGATTGCCGAAGCAGCCTATGAAGCTAGTTTGAATTATGCGAAAGAACGTGAGGCATTTGGTCATAAAATTGGTGAATTTCAAGGGGTATCGTTCAAATTAGCTGATATGAAAACACGCATCGAAGCAGCACGATTATTAACGTATCAAGCAGCGCTGGCAAAAGAACAAGCGAAAACTACCGGCGGGCGGTTTACACTGGAAGCTTCAATGGCAAAATTATTTGCCTCCGAAACGGCAATGTTTGCTGCGCATGCCGCAGTGCAAATTCATGCCGGAATCGGATACAGCAAGGAATTACCCATTGAGCGTTATTTTCGTGATGCCAAGATCACTGAAATTTACGAAGGAACCAGCGAAATTCAGCGTTTAGTCATTGCCCGGTTAGAAACGGGTCTTCATTAGAAAAAGAAAAATCTTAGAGATAAAGCTGAGGAATATTGTTAGAGAATATGTCATCAATATCATGGATAATAGCAATTTCATCGATCGTATTGGTTGCAGTGATTGCCGACCTTTTTTTGATGAATTGGTTGAAGAGAACCATACGCATTCATTCGGATGGCGATGAAATAGAAAGGGATGGTGTATTCTTATTTGGGGTATATTCCCCCGTATTGTCTTGGCTGAGCCAATGGGTAAAAGTCTATCCAAAAGGGGTAAAGAAGCTACGTCAATTTGAGAAAGAAGAAAAAATTACGGCAGAAGAAACCGCACAGCCATTACAGCCTGCCGCGCATAATGAATTGATAAAGATCGTACTTTGGCTTGAGAGGCAGGGGGTTTGGTTAGAGGTTTCAGTTTTAGTAATCGCTGTGTTTTTCTATTGTATTGGGATTTTAAATATTGGAACTACCGCCCAATTACCCGGTAATGAGAGCGAGTTATTCCAATCGGTGGATTGGCTGCTCTATCATGCTATAAGAGACTTTCATCAATTCCCGTTGTGGAATCCATTTATTCACACCGGTTTGCCATATATCGGCGATCCGATGTTGCATATTTATAATCCAGTGGTCACTGTTCCCTCATTGCTTTTTGGCGTAAGGAATGGATTTAAGCTTGGATTGGCTTTAAGCTTTCTTTTGGCTGCTTTAGGTATGTGGCGGTTAGGAAAAACACTTGGTTTTGGGAAACTGCCCAGTCTTTGGA
The DNA here is from genome assembly GCA_012798185.1 of Chloroflexota bacterium. Classification (GTDB taxonomy): domain Bacteria; phylum Chloroflexota; class Anaerolineae; order Anaerolineales; family UBA4823; genus JAAZNS01. The sequence continues at coordinate 6,633 of JAAZNS010000114.1, forward strand.
TCGCATTGATGTATACTTTTGCGGGTCAGCCTGTAGCCCGCTTTTTTCAGGGGGAATATCTCTTCGTTTTTGGTTTTGCCTGGATTCCCTGGATCATTGCTAATTTGTTCTCATTCATCAAAGAGCGAAAAAAGAAATATTTTACATATACAGCTTTCTCGCTTGCTCTGCTTTATTTTTGTGGTAATGCCTATTACCCATTTTTAATGGCATTTATTGTTTTGATATTTTTCCTGGTGATGGTGATTTCGTTAAAAAAGAGCCAACCTTTCGTTGTCATCGATAAAAAATTGCTAGCAAGCCTGGCATTATTGGGAGTATTTTCACTTGGATTAATTGCCATTCATTTCCTGCCTATGCTTCAATTTTGGCCATGGATGAGCAAGGGTGTGGATGTACAAGGTTCTCATACATTATGGCAAATTTGGTTGGATTACACATCCAAGGATACATACCGACCTGATGCATACGAAGCGCTGCCTGCACGGGAAGAGTTTTATGCATATATTGGCTATGTTCCGTTTATTGGGTTATTATTGACGCCATTTGCCTTTTGGAAAAGGGAAAAACGTCCACTGGTTTTTTTATGTCTAGTCTGCATCTTTACCTATTTATGGATCGATGTCGA
>JAAZNS010000115.1 GCA_012798185.1 Chloroflexota bacterium
CGGCGGCATTTATATCCCTATTATTATTAGGTGAACCGATTGGATCGACAATCCTGGCATATTTTGTTTTACAAGAAACACCTGGCGGCGTGAAGATTTTTGGTGCTATACTTATTTTAGCAGGTATATATATCGCTTCGAGAAGCGAGAGAGATTACTAGCAAAAAAATGAACCATCAGCAGCCGCAGGTGAAATCCTCAAAAGACTCGCCATTATCTTCTACGGATAGGACTGTCATTGCCGACCAGTTCAATCTGACTGGCCAGTTGTTAAAATATGGCAAGCGTTACGGATGGGATATCGGCGGCGTCACCGCGTTGGCTTTCGCATTAATGACCCTTTTAGCGTTGTTATTTCCTGAATTAACCAGCGGCATTTTAGACCACTGGGCGAATTTTCTAAGATTATGGCTGGGGTGGGGCAGTCTGTGGATTGCAGCCGCGGGTCTTATTTGTGGAATTTTCATGCTCAGGCATCGTCATTTTTATATGACTACATCAGCTTGGGGGCAAGTATTTGCAGGTGAGATTGCAGCTTTTTGCACGCTAATTTTGTTAGCAAGTTTAGGTGGTTATTCCATTGACCGGGCAGACGCCGGTATGGATGGCGGGAGAATTGGCTGGGCTTTAGCCTATATTACCAGTTCCATATTTACTCCTTTGGGAATCGCGGCAAAAATCATCCATATTCTAATTACTAGTTTATTCATCTTGATTTTTGCTTTCACAGCTATAGGAGTATGGCGGGCTCTTTCGTCATGGATTAGGAAAATCGATCGTAACCCAGTATCGACACCAACAGAAAACCTGGGTTTGGGTCCGGTAATTAGCGTTGCACCCCTTCAAGCTGAAAATACAGAATCTGGCGCAGACATTGGAGCGAAAAAACGTCCGTTGCAGCTGCCTGCAGAATTTCGCAAGAAATTTACTTTCCCAGCCAAGGAAGAACAGGAAGCCAAACCTGTCAACCCGCTGCCTCGTGATGAGCGACTACCGCCACTGCAATTACTGGTTTATGAACATGCCAACCGGCCTGATGAGCGTCATATCAATTTAGCTGCTGGTCTGATCGAAAAAACCCTTTCCGAGTTCGGCATTCCAGCCAAGGTGATCAGTTACCGCGTTGGTCCGACCGTAACCCAGTTTGCCGTAGAACCCGGATTTCTGGAAAAGGGAAATGGCGAAGGCGAAGGCAACCGTCAAAAAGTACGCGTAGCGCAAATTGCTTCACTAAACCGAGATTTAGCTTTGGCTCTTTCTGCCGAACGTCTGCGCATCGAAGCACCGGTACCTGGGAGACCATATATTGGCATCGAAGTTCCCAATACCCGCTCGACAGTGGTCAGGCTGCGCCCTATTCTCGAAACTGAGGCTTTTAATAAAATTGGAACCCCTTTAGCAATCGCTCTGGGCAGAGATGTTTCGGGACAGCCTGTGGTAGCCGATTTGGGTAAAATGCCTCACTTATTGATTGCCGGAACAACCGGCTCGGGAAAGTCAGTTTGCATTGCCGCGATTACGACTTGTCTGGTAATGAATAATGCTCCGGAAGATCTCCGCTTGGTGATGATCGACCCGAAAATGGTCGAATTGATCCGCTTTAATGGGCTTCCACATTTATATGGAAATGTTGAGACGAATCTCGAACGAATTTTGGGTGTTTTGCGTTGGGCAGTCTCGGAAATGGACCGGCGGTACCGGTTATTAGAATTAACCCATTCACGCAACCTAGATTCTTACAACCGGAAAATCCGTAAGCGTAAAGGTGAAGAAAACCTGCCCCATATTGTGATTTTGATCGATGAACTGGCAGATTTAATGATGTCGGCGCCAGAGCAAACCGAGCCGGCTTTAATCCGGCTGGCGCAGATGGCGCGGGCAACAGGCATTCACTTAATTGTTGCCACACAGCGCCCCAGCACTGACGTTGTCACCGGATTGATAAAAGCAAATTTCCCTGCCCGTTTATCCTTTGCTGTGGCATCGGGAGTTGATTCGCGAGTTATCCTTGATACCGCTGGGGCGGAGACATTACTGGGACATGGCGATATGCTCTTTCTTCCTCCTGAAGCTTCAGGACCAATCCGCGCCCAAGGCGTGATGGTGACTGATCAGGAAGTTGAAAAGGTGATAATATTTTGGCAGAAAACTGCTCCGCAACGTGAAGGCGAGCAGCCTCCCTGGGAAGAAATGCTGCAGAAAGAAGCGGTATTGGCAGACCGGGATGATCTGGTTGAACAAGCGATTAAAATTGTCCGTGAGACACAGCGTGCCAGCGCGTCATTATTGCAAAGGCGGCTGCGTATCGGATACCCTCGGGCTGCCCGTCTGGTGGATGAATTGGAAGAATTGGGCGTGATAGGACCTTCTACCGGCGGCGGGCGCGAGCGGCAGGTGTTAATACCCAAAGATGAAGATAGTGTTGAGGATTAGGAAGGCAGGTAAACAATTGTCTGAGCGCATTACAGAATCAAAATCCCAAATCAGCCTAACCGAATTGGCGCGGAAAAAGTTTGGTTGGATCTTTATCCAACCAGCGGCATTTCTTAATAGGATCGGATTGATGCCCAATACAGTGACCATATTAGGGCTGGTTGGAAACACGATCGGAGCGGTATTACTGGCAAACGGACAGATTATCCTTGGCGGCATCGTTATTCTGCTAATGGGCCCAATTGACGCCCTTGACGGCGCAATGGCGCGTTTGCGCGGGGAACCCACCGAATTTGGTGCTTTTGTCGATTCGGTCACCGATCGATATTCCGAGCTGGTGATTTTTGGCGGATTAATTTATTATTATCTGCAGCAAGGGGATTGGTTATATGTTATTTTGGCATACCTTGCGGCTGCCGGGTCGGTATTAGTATCTTATGTGCGCGCTCGTGCTCAATCGTTAGGGCATGAAACAAAAGTGGGAATATTAACCCGTATGGAGCGTTACCTGGTGCTTGTGCCGGGGTTAATTTTCAATATCCCAAAAGTTTCTTTATGGATTATCGCAATTTTGGCTAATCTAACTGCGCTTCAACGAATTTGGGATGTACGAAGGAAAGCGCATAAACTTTAATTAATTTCGAGGTTAATCATGCCTGATGGTTTTTATATTGGCTCCTTTAAAATATATTTTTATGGAATTATCGTCACTACAGGGGTTATACTGGCTGCCTGGTTAGCTTCAAATGAAGCGCGGCGGCGGAAACTGGAAAGCGATAAGGTTTGGGATGCTCTGGTTTGGCTGATGGTTGGCGGCATCATCGGGGCGCGTTTATGGCATGTCTTTACACCCCCAAAATCGATGGTGGAACAGGGTATAACAACAGGGTTTTATTTAACCCATCCATTGGATTTGATCAATATTCGCAATGGCGGATTGGGCATTCCAGGTGCGGTAATCGGCGGTGTATTAGCGCTGTTATGGTTTTGCCGGAAACATCGTTTGGAATTTGCCGTTTGGGCGGATATTGCTGCTCCTGCGATTGCCTTGGGTCAGGCAGTGGGACGATGGGGAAATTTTTTTAACCAGGAGCTTTATGGTGCGCCGACTGATTTACCCTGGGCTATTTATATCGATCCTGCCCGGCGGTTACCCGGTTATAGTGCCGAATCTTATTTTCATCCGCTCTTCTTGTATGAATCGATTTGGAATTTAGCAAATATGGGTTTCTTGCTTTGGTTAAGCAGGCGTCACCCACAGCGGTTGAAAAATGGCGATTTGTTTTTATTGTATTTAATAATTTATCCAATCGGACGTTTCGCTTTGGAATTTTTACGCCTGGATGCTTCTCAGATCGCTGGTTTAAATGCCAATCAGGTTGTGATGTTATTGGTAGCTATTGTTTCAGCGGTTATTTTATTAGTAAGGCATCGCCAGCCAGTGGTTAACAATTTTGCCAATCCCGACTGAATAATGATTTTTTCGAGTATAACAGGACTGTTGTCTTATTGGCAAAGTGTTCCTGTGGATTTATTATTTAACATATCTTTAATAAAAACATGATGATTTCGACTCGAGACCTTAGTAAGCAGTTTGATCAATATTGGGCTGTGGATGGTGTAGACCTTCAAGTTGAACCAGGTCAGGTATTGGCATTATTAGGACCAAATGGCGCCGGAAAAACCACTACTGTACGCATGCTCACCTCGGTGCTGATCCCCACGCGGGGAACAGCAAAGATTGCAGGGTATGATGTTGTCATCAATCCTGGGCGAGTACGCGCTTCAGTGGGGGTGCTCACCGAGCAGCATGGTTTGTACAACCGCATGCCGGCAGATGAATATCTGGATTTTTTCGGCAAACTCTATGGATTGGACGCCCGCCGCCGGAAATCTCGAATTGATTTCTTATTGGATAAATTTGGATTGCAGGAAGATCGCAATAAACGCCTGGGAGAATACTCAAAGGGCATGCGTCAGAAATTAGCGCTGGCGCGTGCTTTGCTTCATGAGCCCCCGGTGCTTTTATTGGATGAACCGACTTCTGCCATGGATCCTGAAAGCGCCAGATTAGTGAGGGGGTTGATCCAGGGATTACGTTCTGAAAGTCGGGCAATTATCATCTGCACCCATAATTTAAGCGAAGCTGAAGAATTGGCAGATCAAATTGCGATTATTCGGCGGGGAAAGATCATTGCCCGCGGCTCACCATCAGCATTAAAACAGACCCTATTAGGACCAGCGGAATATGAAGTCCGTTTGAGTGAAACATTGAATGGAAAAATGTTGCAGCTTCCAGGCGGAGCAGAATTATCATTTACCGATTCTTATTCCATCCGTTATCGCACACGAGAGCCGGAGCGTGTAAATCCGATCATCTTAGATTATTTATTGGGAGAGGGGCTGCGCATTGTTTCTCTCCAGGAAGTACCGCGTAGCCTGGAACAGGTTTATTTATCAGCGATTAGCGCATCGCGGGAGAAAGAGGCACAAGATGCAGCTTAATGCGATTAAGGCTGTGCCCAAAAGTATCCGCAGAAGCCTGGCGCCAGCGCTCATTGTCACCACGCGAGAAGTTCGTGATCAATTCCGTGATTGGCGGATTATCTTCCCTGTTGTCGGGTTGACTTTGTTCTTTCCCTGGCTGATGAATTTTACAGCTGCTCAAGCGGTTGGTTTTGTTGAAAAATATGGTGCGCCCATTGTCGGTGATCGTTTGATCCCGTTTTTATTGATGATTGTCGGCTTTTTTCCAATCTCAGTTTCCTTGGTGATAGCCCTAGAAAGCTTTGTGGGTGAAAAAGAACGCCTGAGCATCGAGCCCTTATTAAGCAGCCCACTCGAAAATTGGCAATTATATATGGGGAAATTACTGGCATCCATGTGTCCACCATTAGCTGCCAGTTATTTAGGAATTGTGGTTTATTTGATTGGGGTATATTTCAAAGTAGGCTGGACGCCGACCCCCATTTTATTGATAGAAGTGATTCTTCTCACCACCATGCAAGCCATAATGATGGTAGCAGGTGCGGTAGTCATTTCTGCACAAACCACTTCCGTTCGGGCAGCAAACTTGTTAGCGTCATTTATTATCATTCCAGTTGCGTTATTGATTCAGGGCGAGGCAATTATATTATTTTGGGCGCGTTATTCCGTTCTTTGGTGGGTAATTCTTGGCGAAGCCATGATAACCGTTATGCTGGTAAGGTCTGGGGTCACTCATTTCAACCGTGAGGAATTATTAGGGCGCGAACTGGATGTATTAAATATCAAATGGGGTTGGAGAATTTTTAAAAATTCATTTATTGGCGTTGCCCGTAATCCCATCGAGTGGTATCGGCGTGAAGTCGGGCAGACCATCCGCCGGTTATGGATTCCCCTGGTCATTATGTGTCTTGTGATTGTTGCCGGATTATGGATCGGTGCTTCTCAGGCTAAAGTTTTTCCTCTGCCGCGGGATATTCTTAATTTAAATAACCTGGATCAAGGTTTTATCGAGGGGTTAGAATCAATACGCTTTTTCTCCGCCAGTGGAATTGGACTGGTGTGGCTGCACAATTTGCGTGTGATTGCCATCGCAATCGTAATGGGTATTTTTACGTTTGGAGTATTGGGGGCTTTGATATTAATGCTGCCTTTTGCCGTGATTGGTTATGTGATGGCTAACGTAGCCCGGGTTGGTCTTTCTCCAGGTTTGTTTTTTACAGCCTTGGTACTGCCCCATGGAGTTTTGGAAATTCCGGCAATTATTATTGCCGGCGCGGGAATTCTTCAATTGGGGGCTGTACTGTTAGCACCCGTAAAAGGAAAGTCCATTGGCGAAGCCTGGTTATGCGCCCTGGCAGATTGTGCAAAAATCCACTTGGGGTTAGTTTTACCTTTACTTGCGGGAGCAGCGGCGCTGGAAGTGCTGCTTACGCCGCGCTTAGCGGTTTTATTCTTGGGATTGTGAATTTTGTCTTTCGAAAGGTTTAACGATTGTGGTGAAATTTATTATTTTAGGCTCTTCCAATGCCATTCCAGATGAGCACCATGAGAATACCCATATGGCAATCACCTCCAATGACCGGGCTGTCTTGATTGATTGCGGCAACAGTCCAACCCTGCGGTTACGGCAGGTAGGTATTTCTTTGGATAATCTTACCGATATTATTCTGACCCATTTTCACCCGGATCATATATCTGGTTTTCCAACATTGCTGATGAATATGTGGCTGTTGGGACGAAGTGCGCCTTTGAATATTCATGGATTGAAGCACACCCTTGACCGGGTTGAACGTATGATGGAATCGTTTGATTGGGATAGCTGGCCGAACTTTTTTTCGGTCACGTTTCATGTGATTGCTGAAGATGAAATGGCGCTCGTGCTGGAAGGCGAGGAGTTGAAAATAAATTCCAGCCCTGTCCAACATATGATCCCAACAATCGGCTTAAGGATTGAGCAGTCTTCTAATCATAAAGTGCTGGCGTATTCCTGCGATACCTCACCCTGTCAATCGGTGATTGACCTTGCCAGAGGGGCGAGTGTTTTGATCCATGAATCTTCCGGCGATTCCATGGGGCATACCTCAGCCAGCCAGGCTGGTGAAATTGCTACTAAAGCGGGGGTGGAGATTTTATATTTGATCCATTACCCGACTGGTAATAACAATACCCAAAAACTGGTTGAACAGGCACGCACAAACTTCACCGGTTTTGTAGACCTGGCAAGGGATTTCATGGAAATTGAACTTTGAAATTTTACTTTGGGGGGAATATGAATACCTGGGTTACCACCCTTCAATAAACGGTATCCACTCGATATTCTCGTGTAAATGGCGGGAAAAAAGGTATTTTGCAGATGCTGGAGGCTCTTGAGGAGCACGTATTGGACGCATATGCACTTGTTCCAACGTGTGGCTGCCTTTGCGATGATTGCATGCCGGGCAGGCTGTCACTAAATTATCCCAGGAATGCTGGCCGCCCAGGTGGCGGGGAATAACGTGATCGATGGTCAGGTTTGGTGACCGCTGACCGCAATACTGACAGGTATAATCATCACGGCGTAAGATTTCACGCTTGGTCAGGCGGACACGCGGCCTGGGCCGGCGCACCATCTGATCCAGCCGAATTATCGAAGGACGGGGATAAGAGAATGAAATTGTTTTAATTTCCCCGCGGCCGTTCATCACCAGGCTGGCTTTTCCATTCAGGATCAATCCAATCGCACGGCGAGTAGTACAAACGTTGATAGGCTCGAAATTGGCATTTAAAACCAATACCGGTGTGTATAATGATGCCTCCATAATGCCAGAATTATAGCACGGGAATAAATTTCGGCGTAGGATTATGCAATACCCTCTTTAGGGGGATTAATGGACACCAGTTCGTGAGTTTTTATATATAGTGGTAAAGAATAAGGAAGCAGAGATTGACCGATTGATAATAACTTGTCATCAATTGGAATCTAATATTCCAAGAAATATTCTTGCTCAATGAGTGTAAATTTATTATAATCAGCTTATGTGTAGAAGATATTATTGTTATGCTTGGTAATAGAACCACTGTGGTGAGTTTTTCGCGCCCTCACCGCAGAGGGCGCGTTTTAATTAATATTTACTGTCTTGGGATTGATTAGTAAACCTTGATTGGTCATGTTATCAAATCACCTAAGCGAAGTGAGGGAAGTAATTATTGGGGCAGTCTTAAATGCAAGCTGTCACCCTGAGCGAAGCGAAATGTCTTTTCATTCTACATAAAACGGATGTTTTGCTGCACTCAATATGGCAAAATCGACTTTTTTAACAGCCCCAGATACTTCGCTGCGCTTAAGATGACTGATAATGCTTCTGATAATCCCATAGATCATATTCGATGGAGTAAAAATATGAAAATGACCATTGACGAGCAGGTCGAATATCTAATGCGAGGAACGGAATATGGCGATGACGCTCTCAAACAGGTAATGGCAGACGAACTGCGCCAGCGCTTGATTGAAGCTGAAAAAGAAGGGCGACCACTGCGCGTCTATTGTGGATACGATCCGCGTACCGCGGATCTGCACCTGGGGCATACTATCACCATGCGCAAACTGCGCCAATTCCAGGAATTGGGACACGAGGTGATATTCCTGATCGGTAACTATACATCATTAATAGGCGATCCTTCAGATAAAGATGTGCTGCGCCCCCAATTGACACCCGAACAGACTGAAGAGAATGGGCGCACTTATGCTGAGCAGGCTTACCGGGTGCTGGACCGCGAGAAAACCCTGATTAAATATAATGCTGATTGGCTCTCTAAATTAAATTTTGCAGATCTGATAAAGCTGGCTTCGAATTTTACGATTCAGCAATTCTTGACCCGCGAGAATTTTAAGCTGCGCTGGGAGAAAGGCGATGCTATTTACCTTCACGAAACCTTTTATTCGATCATGCAAGGTTACGACGCTTATGCCATGCGGACCGACGTACAGGTGGGAGGCACCGACCAATTGTTCAATATTGTCACGGCTGCCCGCAAGGTGATGACTTTCTTGGGTGAAAAACCCAATATTGCCATTATTATGGGAATTCTACCCGGTACAGACGGCGTAGTGCGGATGAGCAAATCGCTGGGTAATCACATTCCGCTTAATACGACTGCGGAAGATATGTATGGCAAGGTGATGAGCGTTCCCGATGTTGCGATGGGTACTTACTTCCGCCTGGTGACGCGCTGGTCTACCAAGGAAATTGAAGCCCTTGAAAGTGGTATACAGGAGGGAAAAATTCACCCGCGGGATGCAAAGATGAAGCTGGCGCGGGAAATTGTAGAGATATTTTACAATGCCGACACAGCCAGACAGGCTGAAGAAGCCTTTGTGCAAGTCTTCCAACGCGGCGCAGCACCGGAAGATATGCAAGAATATAAATTGCAGGCAGGTCAGACGGTGCTGGATGTGATGCTGGCGGGGAATCTGGTCACCAGTAAGAGCGAAGCAAG
>JAAZNS010000116.1 GCA_012798185.1 Chloroflexota bacterium
TTAAGGATTTAGAAGGAAGAGTAGGTTGGATACCTGAAATTTATTTAATCCTAATCAGTCCCACGCCCACAAAGTAAGAAAGGAGAAATCTTATGTGCGGAATTGCAGGATCCTTTAAGGAATCAGCTCCCGAAAAAGTAGAGCTAATGCTCAGTCAAATTACTCATCGAGGCCCAGATGGGCAAGGAATCAAAAACTTTCCAAACGGTACTTTAGGTCACACCCGATTAGCGATTTTAGATATTGATGGGGGGCATCAACCTATGGGATTTGGAGATATCTGGATCGCTTTTAATGGGGAAATATATAATTATCGCGAATTAGCAAAAGAATATCTTACAGATATCCAGCTCACAACACATAGCGATACTGAGGTGATCGTTCATCTTTATCGGAAGTTCGGCCCAAAGTGTTTAAACCTTCTGAGGGGAATGTTCGCCTTTGCAATTATCCAAGGGGAGGAACTATTTTTGGCAAGGGATTTAATAGGGATCAAACCACTATATTGTGGTGAACATGATGGAATATTTTATTTTGCTTCTGAAATCAAGGCCTTAGCCCAGGTGACTGATGAAATTCGAGAATTCCCAGCTGGACATTGGTATCACTCCAACAGTGGATGGCATTGTTACGAGGAAATATCCGCATCATTAATTGATGTACATAATGAACAAGAAGCATCGGAATTAATCCACAATAGATTGGAAGAAGCAGTTCGAATGAGATTGATATCCGACGTCCCCATCGGAATTAGTTTAAGCGGCGGATTAGATAGCAGCATCATTGCGAAGTTGGCTAGTCAATTTACCGAACACTTACATTCCTTCGCTGTAGGAATGGAGGGCAGTGAGGATTTGAAAGCTGCAAGAAAAATGGCAAATATTCTCGAAACACGTCATTACGAGCGAATTTATACCGAAAAAGAAATGGTGGACATATTACCTAAAGTGATTTACCACCTGGAATCTTTCGATCCTGCGCTGGTGCGTTCGGCAATACCAAATTATTTTCTGGCTGAGATGGCATCCCAACAGGTAAAAGTCATCCTCACAGGCGAAGGTGCCGATGAGGTTTATGCAGGATATGATTACCTGAGTCAATATACCAATCCGGATTTACTTCAGAAAGAATTAGCTTCTATTACAAATTCACTTCATAACACGAACTTGCAGCGGGCCGACCGTGTTGCAATGGCTTTTGGGCTTGAAGCACGAGTCCCTTTTCTCGATATACATTCGATTAACCTTGGTTTGGGGCTTCCACCGGAATTGAAAGTACACCATCATCATACAGCCAAATACCTTTTACGGTTGGCTTTTAAACGCGATCTACCAGAAGAAATTGCCAACCGGCCAAAGCAAAAATTCTCAAAAGGAGCCGGCTCATCCGATGTCCTTGCTCAACTTGCCAATAGAACAATCACCGACAAAGAATATCAATCTGAACGAGCTCGTTTACTTTATCAATGGAATTACCGATTACCGAATAAAGAAGCACTTTACTATTATCAAATTCTCTGTCAATATTTCCAAGACCGTTGGATATTTCCTACGATGGGGCGGAGCAGAAGTTTATAGACTGGTAAAGGTTCTATGTCAACATTTGATTGGTATGCATGGATAACCCTGCCTTTCATCGTTTTCTTCGCACAGATAATTGATGTCACCCTGGAGACGTTACGAATCATTTTTACATCCCGCGGGAAACGGATTGTTGCTCCATTTCTCGGCTTCATAAAAGTATTCATCTGGATTGTTGTTGTGAGCCAAATTGTAAAAAAACGTTCATAGTATGACGACGTACATATATCGGGATGAAAGTTGAAGAGAAGTTAGCTATTGGCACATTCGTCCTTTGCATATTTTTAATTGAAGGTGGTGAAGAATTGGCAACGTTGCTTCGATCATCCGACTTTTGTGTCACGGTAGTGTGCAAATAGTGTCAAAGATCATTCATGAATTTAATCCGAAAGCCTTTTTCTTAGTTGAGGAAGTACATATGATTGAAAGTTGAATTTTCCCGATGCATGCTTTAATTTTTGATAGAAA
>JAAZNS010000117.1 GCA_012798185.1 Chloroflexota bacterium
AAGCGTGCGAAGTATATCACATTCACATAAGAATCGTCTAGACCTATAATGATTTGCGGTAAAATTCAAATATGCAATCTATGAAAGACCACTTATCCGATTTACCCTTACAAGATGTGCGCTATTTCGAGCAAATCGATTCGACAAACGATGAAGCCAGACGCTGGCTTGAACAAGAAATACCCGGCTGTGCGCTGGTAGTAGCCAATGAGCAAACTGCCGGTCGAGGCAGATCTGGACGGCGCTGGTACACACCGAAAAACTCTGCCCTGGCATTCAGTTTGATTTTAAGTAATTTTTCAGAATATGCTGAACCGAGTGCAGCCTGGGCTACTGCCCTAGGAGCTTTAGCAGTTTGCCAGGCATTGGAAGACTTATATCAATTACCCGCCATCATCAAGTGGCCTAACGATGTGTTGGTTTTCAACAAAAAAATCTGCGGTATATTAAGTGAAGCTTTTTGGGATGGAGATGCCCTCCTGGCAATTATTCTCGGATTAGGCATCAATGTTGCACCATCATCATTACCGGAACAATCAGACCCATCGCTCCCAGCGACATGTATCGATGACTGTCTTGCTCACCATGAACCTTCAAAAACCAAACACGCAGACCGTTGGCAGATCCTTCACGCTGTGCTTTCCTATATCCTGAATTGGCAAAATCGCTGCAGCATCAACGATCTGATGGATGCCTGGGAAAACCGCCTGGCTTACCGTGACCAATGGGTGAAGGTATATACCGAAGTGAATTCTGAAGGTGTCCTCACTAATACTCAGACAAAAGAAGGCAAGGTTCTGGGTTTGGCAAATGATGGATCATTAATCTTAATTGATGGGTTAGGAAGCATCTTTCATTTACATTCCGGAGAGATCCGCTTGCGCCTGCTTGATAAGGATCAATAAATTATTAAGGTATATTGGAGATCGACTATGCTCGATGATTTACGCCAACAAGCCAGCAATTCTTATGGAGAGGAAGCGCCCACCATTGAAAAACGGCGCCAACCCAGCCAAAAACGTTTTCTTGGGATGACACCGCTTCAACGTTTCATTATCGCAATTATGTTGTTTTTTATCACCACCCTTATTGGAACATTATTCCTGCTTGTCACAGGCAGAGTAGTGTTGCCTTTTTAGAACATGCAAGCACCTGCAGCATTATTCTGTTTCGACAGCGCCAATCTGCCGCATTTCAGCATCGGCAATGCGGGCAACTGAAGCCACCTGATCTCCCTTGCTCAGTTCCATAATCGAAACGCCTTTTGCTGCTCTGCCCAGAAGGGGGATATCCTTTACCCGTATACGCAAGATCACACCGTTTGCAGAGATCAAACTCAAATCATCCCCTGCTTGCACAACCCGCGCCGCGGTGATATGTCCGATTTTCGATAAGGCGCTTTGCTTGATCGTTTGAACACCTCCGGTTGCCCTGCCTTTAGCAGGATATTCATCCAGGCTAGATCGCTTTCCATATCCTAAGGTAGTAACCACTAACAACTCCCCACCCTTCTCCACAACCTCCATACTGGCTACGTAATCCCCAGCTTTCAAACGGATACCCGTCACACCGCCTGCAACCCGCCCCATCGGGCGCAACATCTTCTCGGAATACCGCAATGCCCAGCCTTTTTCTGTCACCAGAATGATATCATCATCGCCCTGAGTCAGGCGAACCCAGCCCAATTCATCCCCTTCATCTAATGAGATAGCTACCAGACCTGAGGGGCGCACCGAGGCAAACTCGGAAAGCAGCATTCGTTTCATGCGTCCTTTGCGGGTCGCCATAACACAAAAATGGGCAGCCTCAAAATCGGGCACGGGTACGATAGCCGTGATCGTCTCCCCGCTATCCAATGGGAGAACATTGACTACCGGGATTCCTTTGCCGGCTCTATCGGCGTCGGGTATCTGATAGGCTTTTTCCGAATAAACCTTGCCTTCATCGGAAAAGAAAAGCAGCGTATCCAGCGTTCGCGCTGGTATCAACACCAGCACTTCATCTTCTTCCTTGGTGGCATGTCCAGCAACACCCCTGCCGCCGCGTGCCTGCGCCCGAAATGATTTTGCCAGGGTACGTTTGATATAGCCGCGCTCGGTGATGCTGATCAAAATCGCTTCATCCGGCACCAGGTCTTCCTCATGGAATTCTTCGCTGGCATCGTGAGCAATATGAGTCCGGCGGTTATCACCATATTTTTCCACAAGCTCGGTCAGATCATTCTTAATTACATCCAATATTTTCTTTGGGTTGGCAAGCAAATCTTCCAAATATGCAATGCGGGCTAAAATTTCACGCTGTTCGTCTTCGATTTTTTGGCGTTCCAAAGCTGCCAAACGGCGCAGCTGCATATCCAAAATCGCAACCGCTTGAAGCTCGCTTAATTTGAAGCGTTTTATTAACCTTTCTTTTGCCAGGTCCGCATCACGCGATTCCCGAATTGTTTTGATCACTTCATCCAAATTTGCCAGGGCGATAAGCAACCCTTCCAATATATGAGCTCGGGCGCGTGATTTTTCAAGCTCAAATTGGGTGCGGCGGTTTATTACTTTCTGCCGGTGCTCGAGGAAATGCTGCAAAGCACGTTTTAATGAAAGCAAACGCGGCTCACCATCCACCAATGCCAGCATTTGCACGCCAAACGTCGATTGCAGGGGTGTAAATTTATACAGCTGGTTGAGCACTTTCTGAGGCTGTGCGCCGCGCTTCAGCTCGATCACTATACTCATGCCGCGTCGGTCTGATTCATCCCGCAGGTCAGAAATATCTTCGATCTTATCCTGGCGCACCAGATCGGCAATGCGCTCGATCAGAGCAGATTTATTCACCTGGTAGGGAATCTCGGTAATGACGACGCGGAATCTGCCACCGCCATTTTCTTCGATATGAGCCTGACCGCGCAAAACAATCCGCCCCCTGCCGGTGCTGTAAGCTTGTAAAATTCCTTCCGAGCCCACAATCACCCCTCCGGTGGGGAAATCGGGTCCGGGGACAAAACTAAGCAATTCCTCAGCCGTAATCTCTTCCACTCTGTCGTCATTATCGATCAAATAAATCAACGCGGCTGCCACTTCATTCAAGTTATGAGGAGGAATATTGGTCGCCATGCCTACCGCGATGCCCGAAGCGCCGTTGAGCAGCAAATTCGGTAAACGGGAGGGCAGCACCAGCGGCTCCTGCAAAGAACCATCGAAGTTATCGATGAAATCGACGGTTTGCTTATCGATATCCGCCAGCATTTCTTCTGCCGCTCGTGACAATCTGGCTTCGGTATAACGCATAGCAGCGGGGGCGTCGCCGTCCACCGAACCGAAATTGCCTTGCCCGTCCACCAGAAGATAGCGCATGGAAAAATCCTGCGCCATGCGCGCCATCGATTCATAAACAGCAGCATCGCCATGCGGGTGATACTTGCCCAGCACTTCCCCTACAATACGAGCGGATTTTTTATGAGGGGAATTCGAACGCACCCCCATATCGTACATGGCATACAGCACACGCCGGTGGACAGGTTTCAATCCATCACACACATCGGGAATAGCGCGGGCGACGATCACGCTCATCGCATAATCCAGGTAAGCGGCGCGCATCTGCTCGTCAATATCAACAGGTTGAACAATACCGATTTCCATACAAAATCCTTCGCGAGTAAATCTGCTGGCTAAAATAAGACAAGGCTGAATTATACCTTATCCTTTTGGCATCCATTCCTCCCCGTTGCTCACTCCCTTAAAAATCGGTGAATTTGGGGGAAGGAAAAAGAGAGGTAATAAAATTAAAACCACTGGGCGGTTCTGTTTTCGAACCGCCCAAGGCAACGAAAGGAGGAAGGAGAAAAAACCAGCAACACAAACAGTCGCCAGCTTTTATAAACCTTGAAGATATTTGTGGATGGCTGCTGCCGCTTTTCTGCCTGCAGCAACCGCTGTAACAACCAGATCGGGTCCGGTGACGTCATCGCCGCCGGCAAAAACGCCTGGGCGGGAAGTAGCCCCAGTCTCTTTATCCACCACGATCAAACCATAATTTTTGGTTTCTAATCCGGGGGTGGTTTCACCAATAACAGGATCGGGCCAATAACCTAAAGCCAATATCGCCGTATCTGCTTCGACGATAAAATTAGAGCCTTCTATGGGCACCGGCCGGCGTCTGCCTTTGGCGTCTGGCTCGCCCAATTCCATACGGATACATTCGATTTTCGCCAGATGACCGGTTTCATCGGGGATAAATCTTACCGGCTGGGTGAGGAATTGATATTTTGCGCCCTCTTCACGGGCAAGCTTGCGGTCTTTTTTCCCTCCAGGCATCTCATTTTCCGTACGGCGGTATAAACAAAATACCTCTTCGGCTTGCATTCGTAATGCAGTGCGCATGCAGTCGGAGG
>JAAZNS010000118.1 GCA_012798185.1 Chloroflexota bacterium
AGAATCAGTTTCATCCAGAATGGCGATCTCAGGTTTCAACATAGCCATTTGAAGAACTTCCGCGCGCTTTTTTTCTCCGCCAGAAAAACCTTCATTCAGGTAACGTCCGGCAAATGCCGAGTCAACTTTCAGCATTTCCATCTTTTCCTTCATTACTTTTCGGAACTCAAGAATTGGAATGCCCTTATCTTCAGGATTCGCAGCTTTACGATGCGCGTTGACAGCCGTGCGCAGGAAATTCGCCACAGTCACACCCGGGATGGAAACCGGGTATTGAAAAGCCAAAAACAACCCCAGATGTGATCGTTCTTCAGTGGATAATTCAAGAATATTCTTTCCCTTGAAAAGTATCTCACCTTCAGTGACTTCGTACGACGGGTGCCCCATGATGGTATTTGCCAGAGTGGATTTTCCTGTACCATTTGGGCCCATTATCGCGTGGACTTCACCCTGCGGAATTGTTAGATTCAGACCTTTAATAATTGGTTTTTCATTAATGCGTACATGTAGATTATTAATAACCAGATCACTCATGAGTAATCACTCCAGATAACGATGTTTGATGTGTAAAGTCTACCATTTTGGTGGGATTATGTCAATATTTATAATATTATTCATAATATTTAATTCAATTAAATCAATATATTGATCAGACCATCGTTAGAAATATTTATCGTTTCCTATGATTTGATTTCAATAGAAGGATCCAGACGGATAACAATGACGTTCTTTCGGTCTTCAATTGTTATGTTCGGAATATCCAAAAAATGGATCAATTTATCAGATAATTTTGTGTGTTCCATTCCGATTCTAAAGATGATCTCTGATTCAGAAAAATCTATCAAGCGAATTATCTCGATTTCAGGTACTTTTTTCAGTATTTTTTGTAAATTCTCAATATCTTTCAAATTGTGAATTCCGCAGAAATGAACATCGGTTTCTTCTACCCCGGCGGCGGTGTCTTTTTCTTCAGCCTCATTTTTTTTATTCTTTGATTCGTACACATCCAGGCTTTTAGTGAAGAATTGATTTATTGAACTACCTTCACTTTTAACAATATCCTGATACACTACCCGGGTAGTTCCCGTCTCTTCGGCAAATTTAAGCGCTGAATCGCACTTTCGAACCAGATCATCTTCCCCAATTGAATCAATTGGGAAACATACGATTCCCGTTCTGGGGGTCAGTTTTGTTTTTCGATTGATCTGTTCTTCCAATCTCTGGGCGATAACAATCGCTCCTTCACGATTCGTTTCAGGAAGAATGATCCCGATCTTATCCATATTAATAAAAAGGGTGTCTACATTTCGGCTGCTGGTTTGCAATGTCTCGCAAATTTCTTTCATCAACCCTTCTCGAGATTCGAGCCCCATTGTCTCGGCCAAATGGTCCCATTCATTCATTTTCATCATGAGAATGGAAAAAGGCGTTCCGTAACGTATTCCGCGCGCAATTTCATTTGAAATCACACGTAGAGCATAGTGGAAACGCATTAAACCCGTTTTATCATCATTGATGCGCATTTCGTCAATCAGTAGTTTGTCGCGTTCCATCATACGGTTGACTGACAAAAATTGCTTGTTTGTATTCCACGCAAGGATGGCAGTTCCAATTTCAGCTGTCACAAATGTGACGATCAATAACATACTTGAAGGATTCAAATCATAGACAACATAAATCATCGCGGAGTAGACAATAATTGTGATGATATTTATCCCGAATGCCAGAGCGAGAGAAAATGCTCCCAGTGTGGCCGCGGCAACTGCCGCGAGGATCAACACTCCAGCCATGGCTGTTTTTATATCGGTATAAAATAGTGCCGCGCATGATATCGATAACCATATACTTAATAACGCAGGATAAACCAGTAAACTTCGCGGTGACGGTTCTTTTCTCATTATC
>JAAZNS010000009.1 GCA_012798185.1 Chloroflexota bacterium
AATGCTGGTCTGGGAGAGAACAACCTGGAAAGCAATTATTATGATCGGGCACTGCTTGTCACCGTATTGGGTGAAATCCCCAATCAGGCAGCCGCGCTGCAGGAAATCTACAATGCCCTTAAACCCGGCGGAATTTTGTCGATTACCGAAATCATTTTCGACCCCCATTTCCAGAGCCGTTCCAAGGTGCTCCAATTGATGCTTGCTACCGGTTTTCAAGAGAAAAGCTCCTTCGGGAAAAAACTTGCCTACACCATACATTTCGTAAAGCCTCTGGCTGCTTCACAGCCATGCAAGAGCATTTAATTCGTTCGACTTCCTCGAAAACTTTTATATCAATATTACGTATAACAAATATCGGGAACAGTTTCACCCAATGCCTCATCCTTCGAATGATAGAACCGTATAAATACCCTGTCACTAATACAACCCAAGTTGGCATCAATCGAAATGCCATCCGTTGAAATCGAGATTACAATGATCAATTCCTATTCGCAAGTTAAATCCATGAAGCCCTTTTTCGTCATCTGGACGGGGCAGGCATTCTCACTTTTTGGCAGCGGTCTGGTGCAGTTTGCACTGGTCTGGTACCTCACTCAGCAAACCGGCTCAGCCACGGTACTGGCGACCGCCACGCTGGTAACTTTTTTGCCGGATGTAATCTTTGGACCCTACATAGGCGCCCTAGTAGACCGCTGGAGCCGCCGCATCGTTATGATGGCTGCCGACGGCATGATCGCTCTGGCAACTGTAGGGTTAGCAATACTATTCTTCACTGGTAAAGTTGATATATGGCATATTTTTGTGATCTTATTCATTCGGGCGCTGGGCAGCACATTCCACTGGCCTGCTATGCAGTCTTCGACATCACTTATGGTACCTGCTGAGCATCTCTCGCGTATCGCAGGTTTGAACCAGGCACTGCGCGGTGCCATGGGAATCATTGCACCAATGGCAGGTGCCTTGTTGTTAAGCATTACCCCTATGCAGGGAATTCTGGCTATCGATGTAGGAACAGCTGCCATTGCTATTACCTGTCTGCTCTTTGTGGTCATTCCCCAGCCTGAACAATCGCCGGAAGATAAAGGCTCAGCGCTCAAAGCCATGCTGGAGGGTTTTCGCTATGTAAAAGCCTGGCCGGGGATGATGCTATTGATGCTTATGGCAACCATTCTTAACTTCTTCATCAATCCAGCTTTTTCGCTGACCCCTTTGTTGATTACCGAACATTTCAAAGGCGGGGCACTGCAACTGGGCTGGATGGAATCGGCAATGGGATTGGGCGTGGTGGCTGGCGGATTGGTATTGAGCGTTTGGGGAGGGTTCAGGAAACGCATTCTTACCACGCTTTTAGGGCTTGTAGTAACCGGGTTGGGTGTGGTCACCATCGGCATAACCCCTGCAGGTTACTTGAATATTGCCATTACCAGCATGTTTGTAGCTGGTTTTTCCATGCCTATTATCAATGGACCATTGTTCGCTATTCTTCAAGATAAAGTCGCTCCTGAAAAACAAGGGCGTGTTTTCACGCTGGTAAGTTCCCTAAGCGGCGCTGCCGCGCCTTTGGGGCTGGCTATTGCCGGACCAGTTGCCGATTGGATCGGTGTGCAGGGGTGGTTTATTATTGCAGGTGTGGTCTGTTTGTTGATGGCAATTTCAGGTCCATTTATGCATCCAATAATGCATCTAGAAGAAAACGGAAAAGATCTTGCAAAAGCATCGACGGAAAGTAAAACAGGTTTAAAAACCATACAGACCGATGAATCAGAGGCAAGCGCTTCGGATTAACAAACCAAAGAATGTATCAATTTATTGGCTATGCGCCTGTTTTCTCAAAAATCTCAGTTACCACATAAGCTAAGACAACTAGCATTTTCATTTAAATCGTGAAAATAATCAGGGGAATGGCAGGCTTTTTAAATTTCACAATTTTCGTTTCTTGCTTTTTGGAGCCTTCAACAATTCCTTTTCGGTAATGCTGATTAATTCGCTGAACCATTCCCTGTCTTCGAATTTATCTTCGATCAAAAAACTGTTCTTCGCCCCCGGATAAGCCGGCGCTTCCAACACCTCCCCGATATATTGCCTGCCTGCTTCGGTGGGTTTTACGAATACACGATTATCACACACCAATGCCACAATAGTGCCATTGCAATAGATACCATATTCCCCAAACATCTTCCTGTAAGTGATACATCCCGCACCCTCAAGTTGATCAGCCACAAAATCAACAAAATCTTTATCCGATGCCATCATCTCCTCCTCAATTTTTTATATTTTTATATTGAAACGAATTAATTTTGGGAAAGCCCTATCGATTGTTCATTCAGATAATCCAAGAATGGTATCATAACATCAAAGCGTTGTTTACAACCTAACCTTACTTTGCCAGCATTTCTTCCCCCTTCTCGGTGATTGTCAGCCCTTCATTCCTGGCAATTAACCCGTTGCCTGCCATTGGTTCGAGAAATTTTTCCGCTTCAACCACCAAAACGCCGAACTGCTTGCACATATCCGGGATAGCTATTGATTTGTCGCACTTCAATACCATCATAAAAATCACCTGCCGGCTGGATAGCCAGGTTATTTTGTTTAATTAGGCATCCAATGCTTGCTGAACTAAGCAACTGGCAACGTTCAATTCCCTGCCCAGGGTGGATTATATGCGTTCTTCGATCATGGTCAACACCTGTTTTTATTTTAGTTGATAAATGCTGATACCGGTCGCCACACCAACGTTCAGACTTTCAATAATATTAAAATATAGGGATCAGCACCAGGAAATCGGCTTCATCTTCGATTATGGAGTCGATTCCGTTGGGTTCATTACCCACCACCAGGGCAGCGGGTTGACGTTTAAGTTGAACCAGCGATTATATTTCCGCGCCGCGCAGGCTGGCAGCGATGATTTGGCAGCCTCTTTGCCTCAGATAGCGAACAGTAGCACCAGCATCTGGGAAACAATCCAATTGTGTGCTAAACACGCTCCCCCGCAATGCCTCGGTAGTTTTTCAATCGGTTATCGCTGAAGCGATCTTGCTGCTCGTCAAAACGAACTCAATTTCGACTCCAGATTCAATTGCCCAATTCAAGATCGTCTCACCCTCCAGTAAAATGCGGTGATGAGACTGCCGTCCCTTGTGAGTGTTAACCGCGTGCGCCAGTACTATCCTGTCATCTTTTATCGAACTAATTATCTCGTTCATAAGCTCGAAAGCAAATCACCGATATTAATAATTTAAATAAAACAATCGATCTATGAATTAAGAAATTATGTAATCTCATCCAGTTGATTGTTTAATTCAAAACATGAAGTGACTAGCCTGCGCTTGATCTCAACACTACATAAGAAAATCAGTAAAGACTGGCAAATTGGAAAAAACATTATTTCGGGAAATCACTAATTTTTAAATACGATTAAGATCTTGTCACTCATTTTACAGAAAATTGGTAGCGTAATCTTTTTATTTTATTGTCTGAAAGATCCCGTTGCCCTTACTTTTTGAATAATAAAATCTGATATATTAAGCATATCCTGCAAAGGATGGGCTTAAACCCAGTAAAACTTATTCTATGCTTCCGGGCTGACAAGCCCCGCTATAAAAGTCGAATTGAACGCCTGGGCTAGCAAAGAATATAAAATAACCCTATTTAATTGGGAGGAAAATCAATGACTTCAATCCATCTCGACCAGGGCTGGTTCAAAGATGAGCATAACCGCCGTCTGCTGCTGCGCGGGGTTAACCTGGGCGGCAGCAGTAAAGTGCCCTTTACTCCAGATGGCGCCACCTACCGCCGGGAAGGTTTTTTCGAACACCAAACAGTCTCCTTCATCGGGCGCCCCTTTCCTCTGGAGGAAGCCGATGAGCACTTCAGCCGGCTGCGTGCCTGGGGATTCACCTTCCTGCGTTTCCTGATCACATGGGAAGCAGTCGAGCACGCTGGACCCGGCATCTACGATGAAGCCTATTTGGATTATCTTTATGCCATCGTTAAAAAAGCCGGTGAATATGGCATCGATTTATTCATCGATCCGCACCAGGATGTATGGAGCCGTTTCTCCGGCGGCGATGGCGCTCCCGGCTGGACTTTGGAAGCTGCCGGCTTGGATATGACACATTTCGACGAGACCGGTGCTGCGATCACTCATGCTGTCCACGGCGATCCCTTCCCGCGCATGATCTGGCCTACCAACAACCACAAGCTGGCGGCAGCTACCATGTTCACCCTGTTCTTCGCCGGAAACGATTTTGCTCCCCAGACAAAGGTGGAGGGCATGTCTATCCAGGAATATCTGCAAGGGCATTACATAGCCGCCATGCAGCAGGTAGTAAAGCGCCTGAAAGGGCTGCCCAACGTGGTTGGTTACGATACCCTTAATGAGCCGGCTTTGGGATATATTGGCATCCCCGATTTGAACGCAATCCCCGGACCTTTGCGAATCGGCGATAACCCAACCTATTTTCAATCCATGCTGCTGGGCAGCGGCTTTCCTCAGGAAGTAGAGGTGTGGAAATTCGCCATCCCCTCCCCCCGCAAAGTTGGGAGACGGATAATCAATTCCCGCCAGGTCAGTACCTGGCTGCCGGGCAGGGAATGTATTTGGAAGCAGCACGGTGTGTGGGATATCGATGCTAAAGGGGAACCAGTTTTGCTTAAACCGGATTATTTCCACCAGATCGAAGGAAAAATTGTGGATTTCAACCGCGATTACTTCCGCCCCTTTGCCAACCGCATTGCTGCATCTATCCGCCAAATCGACCCGAAAACGCTGATTTTCGTTGAGACCATCCCCGAATATCCCCTGCCGGTTTGGCAGGATGGCGATGTTGAGAATATCGTTTCGGCAGCACATTGGTACGACGTGACCACGCTATTGAGTAAAAACCTCTATCCCTGGCTGGGTTATAATATCCATACCCAAAAATTGGTAGTGGGAAAAAGCGCGGTGCGCAAATCATTCGCCGGGCAGATCGAACACTGGAAACGCAAATCTTTCGAGCAAATGCGAGGAGCACCAGTAATCATCGGCGAAACCGGCATCCCCTTCGACCTACAGAAAAAACGCGCTTACCGCACGGGCGATTTTTCGACTGCAACAAAAACCATGAACCGCACCATGCAAGCGATGGACGATGCGTTGGCGTCTTATACGATCTGGAATTACACCGCCGATAACACCAACGCCCGCGGTGACATGTGGAACGACGAAGACCTATCAATATTCAGCCGCGACCAGCAGACCAACCCGGCGGATATCCATTCCGGCGGGCGGGCGCTGGAAGCCGTGGTGCGCCCCTATGCAAAAGCTACCGCCGGTATACCGCTGCGAATGTCATTCAATATTCGCAAGAAGATTTTCGAATTCGAATTCAGCCATGAAGAGAATATCGATGCTCCGACAGAATTCTTCATCCCCAATTACCAGTTTCCGCATGGGTATGAAGTCGAAATTTCAGATGGGCATTATGAGAAAGATCAGGCAGCTCAAATATTACGGTATTTCCACACGCGGGAAAGACAAACACATTGGGTGAGGATAAAAAACGCCCGGTGACTGATGGTCAGCGATCAGCAAGGGGTGCTGCTGCATCGTATTAACCATTACCAACTTCACCCAACCGCCTTTCCAAAATAATACAAAATGGGAAATTCACCCGGAAGTTCTCGATTGAAGCGTGCTGGAATAACCATGAACATTTATTCAGCTGGTAGGTTATTTATCGGCTTTTGGTCTTGATGCAAATTCTGATATACTAATCAAATCGACAACAAGGGAGCAGGATCAATTATGTTTATCACCCTCGAAGGACCCGATGGCAGTGGCAAATCCACTCAGGCGCAGCGCCTGGCAGAATTCCTGCGCCAGCAAGGCTGCCCCGTGCTGCTCACCCGCGAACCGGGCGGTACACCCATCGGCGAGCAGGTGCGCGGGATACTCAACAACCTGGATAACACCGCCATGCACCCCCGCACCGAGATATTGCTCTTTCAGGCAGCGCGTGCCCAGCATGTGGAAGAATTGATCAAACCCCACCTAGAAAAAGGCGATTTGGTGGTATGCGACCGATATGCCGATTCAACGCTGGCGTATCAGGGCTACGGTCACCAGGTCGATTTGGCAGTCTTGCGGCAGGTGGTTGAATATGCCACCGGCGGTTTAAAACCCGACCTGACTCTGCTGCTGGATGTGGATTCAGAAGTCGGTTTGAATCGGCGGGCGGGCGGCGGCGATTGGAACCGCCTGGACGCCTACGAGCTGGCATTTCATATACGTGTACGGGAGGGTTATTTTCAACTCATGAAAGCAGAGCCTCAGCGCTGGGTACTCATCGACAGCAACCAGCCTCCCGATGATGTGCAGGAAAAGGTGAGACAAGTGGTAATGGCAAGAATCGAAAAACGAAAATCGCAAATCAAATTACGAGATTAGGTTATCCAATATCGGATATATGGCATATTATGCAAAAATGGAGATTTAGAATGGCTTTGGAAGATCGTATCGTTATTGATTAATTAGCCTCAGTATCAATCGAAATCATCCATGCCACCCATTCCGTCCACGCCCGGCACTCCGCCGCCATCACCGCCCAAGTCGGGCATAGCTTTTTCGATGTCATCCGGATGTTGACCGGCTTCCAGGCGGTCGATCACCTCATCGAATTCAGGTCCCATCTCTTCTCCTAATTCGTTGCTCATGCGGCGCATCATGCGTCCCAGCGCTTTTGGATCGTTTTCAAGGCCTTCCAGGCTGGCTGGGTCTGCCATCGATTCCAAACGGCTTTCTTCCGAGCGGGCTACCCGTATCCTTCCGATCCGCCGCTGCACCTGATCGCTTTCACAATGAGGGCAGGTCACTGATCTAACGCCATATTCCTCGAAAGTCATGAAAATTTCAAACCGTTTCCGGCAGTTTAAACAACGATATTGATAAGTGGGCATTTAACCTCTCCGTTATTTTATCGATTTTGAAATTATAATCAGGATAGAATAAAAAACGCAAATGGTTTATTAGTGAGGCAGGAAATAATTATAAAACATCAAATATCCGATTAATCCTGTGCATTCTATTTTTATCGGTAAAACACAAGTCGTCTCAAGCATAATGCTCTTCACACATAACGCTTTACAATAACAGGTATACAAATGACCACCAAATCCGAATTCAACCCCAATCCCCAGCAGCCCCTGCTGGTTGTTATCTCCGGACCTTCTGGTGTAGGCAAAGATAGTGTGATCCAATGCATGATGGCGCGCGACCTTCCGTTTCATTTCGTGATCACAGCGACAACACGTCCCCCCCGCCCCAACGAACAAAATGGTATTGATTACTTCTTTTACTCGCGGGATGAGTTTGCCGAGATGATCAACCGGGATGAGCTGCTCGAATACGCCATTGTGTATAATGATTATAAAGGCATTCCTAAAGCCCAGGTACGCCAGGCACTTGCCAGCGGTAAAGATGTGATCATGCGTCTGGATGTGCAGGGCGCAGCCACCGTCCGAAAATTATGCCCTGAAGCTTTGTTGATTTTCCTGACCACACAAAACGAAGAGGAGATGATCGATCGTTTACGCCTGCGCATGACCGAAACGCCTGAAGCATTGAAGCTGCGCATTGCTACAGCCCGCCAGGAATTGAAACGCATCATCGAATTCGATTACGTGGTGGTAAATCCGCATGGCAAATTGGATCAAACCGTGGATACTATCTTGTCAATTATTACTGCAGAACACCACCGTGTATTTCCACGTAAGGTAACTTTATGAATCAGCAGAACGATAGAGACCCTCTCGCGCCTTTCCAGGAAAGAGCAGAGAAAAATATACAGGAAAATCCATTTTACAACCTGCCTCCCACTTCGCCCCAAAGCCCAAGTGAAAGCACGCCAATTCCGCCAGCCCCTCAGGCGGTTTTGGTACAAATGCCGGAACGCAAACCTTTGGTGACCTATGCCATCATGGCATTGACAATTCTGGTTTATCTGCTGCAAATGGGCAGTGAGTACCTCACAGGAAATGATTTACCGGCATTGTTCGGTTTGAAAATCAATGAGCTGATTGTGCGGGGACAGTATTGGCGTTTGATTTCACCTGTGCTGCTCCATGGCTCGATCATGCATCTCCTTGTCAATATGTATGCTCTGAATGTATTTGGGCCCAACCTCGAAAAAACCTGGGGGCATTGGCGCTACTTAGCGCTTTACCTGATTGGCGGGCTGGGCGGCAATGTGGCTTCGTTCATCTTTTCCACAGCTGCATCTTTGGGATCTTCCACAGCAATTTTTGGATTATTGGGGGCAGAAGGTGTATTTCTTTACCAAAACAAAAAAATCTTCGGACGGGGCGCCCAGCGAGCCCTGGCAAACCTTGTCACCATTGCTTTGATCAATCTGGTTATCGGCTTATCTCCCGGAATCGATAACTGGGGGCATGTGGGCGGTTTATTGGGTGGTGTGGCATTAAGCTGGTTTGCTGGACCTATCCTGCATGTGGAAGGTGTTTTCCCTTCTTTGAAATTAGTGGATGGGCGCGAAAGCGGGGATTTCTGGCGCGCAGCCATTGTAGTAACCCTGCTGCTGATTGGCATAGCTGCTGGCATGATTTACCTTCGCGGAGGCTGATTTATGGATATCCTTGTCACTGGCGGCGCTGGGTACATCGGCAGCCACACCTGCGTTGAATTGCTGCAAGCTGGTTACAACGTGATCGTGGCAGATAACCTTTCCAACAGCAAAGAAGAATCGTTGAAGCGGGTGCAGGCATTGGTAAATAAATCGCTGATCTTTTATAAAGCAGATATCGGCGATCGGGCAGCCATGGATAGAATATTCCGCAGCCATGCTATTCAGGCTGTGGTGCATTTTGCCGGCTTGAAAGCTGTGGGGGAATAAACCGCCTCTCCCCTGCGTTACTATCAAAATAACGTCAGCGGAACGCTGGTTTTATGCGAGGCAATGATGACGCACAGCGTGAAAAATATCGTCTTTAGCTCATCTGCCACAGTTTACGGCGACATCAGCCCATCCCCATTAAAGGAAGATTACCCTTTGGCGCCGATTAACCCCTATGGTCGTACCAAGTGGATGATTGAAGAAATCCTACGCGATCTATGGCGGGCGGATGCCGGCTGGAATATTGCTCTGCTGCGCTATTTCAATCCGGTGGGGGCGCACCCCAGCGGGCAAATCGGTGAAGACCCTAATGGTATCCCCAACAACCTCTTTCCTTACGTAACCCAGGTAGCTGTGGGCAGGCTGCCCGAAGTGCGCATATTCGGCAGCGATTACCCCACCTCCGATGGCACCGGCGTCCGCGATTATATCCATGTGGTCGATCTGGCGATTGGGCACCTGCGGGCGCTGGAAAAATTACGCCAATCACCGGGTGTGGTCACTTACAACCTGGGCACCGGGCGCGGCAACAGCGTATTGGAAGTGATCCAATCATTTGAGAAAGCCTGCGGCAAGAAGATCCCTTATAAAGTAGTCGAACGCCGCCCCGGCGATGCTGCTATCTCCTATGCCGACCCGTCCCTTGCCCGCCAGGAGCTGGGCTGGACTGCATTGCGTGGACTGGACGAGATGTGCCGGGATGCCTGGAACTGGCAGAAGAAGAATCCTCAGGGGTACTGATATTCGGTTATTTTTTTGCGCGTAAAATCGAGATCAACAGCCATACCCCCAAACCGATAGTAATCAAAAATCCTGTTACAGCTAAAATCTGCGCAATACTGCTGCCGGTGGTCACCGGGATTAAAATTGCCAGGCTGACTACAAAAGCAGCCACCAGAATACTCAATGATAAACGCATAACCAGGCGGTCTAAAACGGTCAAGATACGGCTGGTCTCTTTCAAGCGTATCTCGAACAGTTCCCCCTGCTCGGCTTTCCGCAGGATGCGCTTTCCCGTCTGCGGCAATAAATCCAGCAATTCAGCCATGTTTACCCCCTGGCGGATTAAAGATTCTCCCCATTGCCGGCTGGGTGTCCAAATTTGGCGCTTCAATTTTTCCACATAAGGTTCAGACATCGAAAAGATATCGAAATCGGGGTCCAGCCGAAGGCCAATGCCCTCCATCATCGCCATGGTCTTGCCCAACAGCCACAGCTCCGCTGGCAGCCTTAAATGATAGCGGAAGGCAATGGGCATAATCTCATCGAAGATATCCCGGGTGCGGATATCCTTGAGCGGCAAGCCGTAATACTTATTCAGCAAACGGTTGATCTCGTGCGCCAGCCCGACCCGGTCTACGCTTTCATCGGCAAAATTCATCGAGACCAATTGCTCGACAATACCGCCGGCGTCTATAGAGATAGCGCTGATATACAGGCGGATTAAATTGCGCCGGTCCTGGTCGCTCAAATGACCGACCATGCCAAAATCCATGGCGCCAATCACTTCACCGGGTAATACCACAAAATTACCGGCATGTGGATCAGCGTGAAAGAAACCATCCTGCAGGATTTCTTTAATAATGATGCGGGCGGCATTCGAGGCAACCCGTTGCCGGTCATAACCAGCCGCATCCAAAGCCGCGATATCGCCGACGCCTATTCCCTGCAGACGCTCCATTACCAAAATCCGGGATGTGCTATATTCCCAAAAAATATGCGGGATATAAAGGTAGGCTTCGTTGGCGAAATTGCGACGAAAGCGGTCGGCATTGCGCCCCTCACGCCGATAATCCAATTCATTATGCAAGGTGAAGGCAAATTCGTCAATTACATCTTTAGGATTGTATATTGCCGAAAGGGATGTTCTTTGAGCCAAAGCTGCCAGGTCACTTAATATTTCCAGGTCTTTCTCGATAATGGTTTGAATCCCCGGGCGCTGAATTTTCACCACGACCGCTTCTCCGCCGCTCAAAACAGCAGCATGCACCTGCGCCAGGGAGGCAGCTGCCAGCGGGGCGTGTTCGATCTCAGCGAAAACGTGTTCTGGCTCATCCCCCAGCTCTTCAATTAATACGGAGCGAATCTCCTCCCAACCGGTAGGCGGGACCGAATCGGTTAGTTTGGATAACTCATCGATATAATCGGGGGGGAGCAAATCGGGGCGAGTGCTGAGAATCTGCCCCAGTTTTATAAACGTAGGTCCCAATTCTTCGAAAGCCAGGCGGAGATGCTCAGCGCGAGATAGACGAGACGGCGCTTCCCGCCTGGGGCGAAAACCAGGCAGCGAGATGCCGCGTTCCTGTTCCAGCGTCTCCAGGAACGATCCGAAACCATGCCGGGCAAATACGCGGGCGATCACCCGGTAGCGTTTTAAATTTCGTATTGGAGAGC
>JAAZNS010000119.1 GCA_012798185.1 Chloroflexota bacterium
CCCCAATATTCCCAATTTCGATATGCCCTCCGTTTTTCAACAGCAACTTTCTCACGCCACTGCGTTAAACGAGGACATAATCGACAAGAGAGAATTTGCTGGTTAAGTTTATTCCATTCTGAATGAGCTATCATAAAATCAACATGGCATCGCCAAAAGAATAAAACCGGTATTTTTCCTTTTTAGCAATTTCATATAGTTTAAATATATTTTCTTTACCCGCAAAAGCACTAACCAGCATAATTAATGTCGAACGCGGCAAGTGAAAATTTGTGATCATTGCATCGACGATTTTAAATCGATATCCTGGCAGGATAAATAAATCAGTATATCCGGTGAATTCTTCGATCAATTGATTGTTTTTTGCCCGCTGTGCAGCGCTTTCTAAAGCACGAACTGAAGTTGTCCCCACAGCAATAATCCGATTTCCATCTCGGCGCTTTTGTCTGATCAATTCTACTGTATCTGCTGGAATAGAACACCATTCGGTATGAATTTTATGCTGCTCAACATCGTCTTCACGCACTGGGGAAAAAGTATCTAATACTACATGCAGAATCACCTTAGCCAGGTCAATTTGATGATTCGAAAGAGATTGCACAAGTTGCGGCGTAAAATGCAGCCCGGCTGTCGGTGCTGCTGCTGATCCATCTTCCTGGGCAAACATAGTCTGGTAACGATCGGGATTTGACAGCGGGTGATGAATGTACGGAGGTAACGGTACATGCCCAACCCTATCGTAATATTCTTCGATTGGCGATGAAAATTGAATTAATCTCCGAGTGCCATCCAACATATCGACGATTTGTGCTGTAAGGTTCTTGTCGATTATTATTTTTTTCCCCATAACCAAGTGTTTACCCTTTACCAGAACTTCCCATGTATCAGGACTTTGTTTTTTGATAAGTAATAATTCAACCTTTCCCCCGGTTTCCTTTTTAGCAAATATTCTGGCTGGAATTACCTTGGTTTGATTAACAACCAAAAGATCATTACGATCTAAAAATTGAGGCAGATCTCTAAATTGAGCATGAACGACTTTATCGGATTGGCGGTAATAAACCATTAATTTAGAACTATCCCTGGGTTCAACCGGTGTTTGAGCGATATATTCCGTTGGTAAGTCGTAATTAAAATCTGATGTTTTCAAGGAAAAACCGCACTCATCGATTTAAAAACCGAACAACCAGATTTAAAATAATCGTTAAGATTATTGATAAAAGAATTGAAGTAACAATTGGGAAGAAACAAGAAAAATTTCCTCGCTCGATACGGATATCGCCAGGTAATTGTCCTAAGGGTATTTTGTCTAATGTAAGCCCAAATCGGGCAATTATATATATCACACCCCCAATGAGCAATAAAACCAATCCGAAAATCATCAAAAATCTTGCAAGATTAATCATATCTTTTTAATACATCCATATTATCGAAGATCGAAACTGCTCAAGTTGTCTTGGAAAAGCTCCGAATTTGAATTGTTTCCGTTGGTTGCGCGTATGTAAACACCTCAAATTGGGAAACCCACTCAAGTTGATAGAGTAATTACTGAATATTAATCGATCCCGAATCTTCAATTTTGAATAACTGTGGTTGATTGTCTTTTTGCATTTGAATACCCAAATGCTGGTAAGCCAGTGATGTTGCAGTCCTCCCTTGGGGAGTTCTTTCTAAAAAACCAAGCTGTAATAGGTAGGGTTCCACAACATCCATTATCGTATCCGGTTCCTCACTGATCGAAGCCGCTATGGTGTTCAAACCAACCGGTCCACCGTGATATTTCTCGATGATAGTATTAATAACCCGGCGGTCAATATCATCTAAACCAAGTTCGTCAACCTCAAGAAGGTCAAGAGCTGCCTTCGCGACCGATTGTGTAATTTTGCCATTGGCTTTTACCTCGGCAAAATCACGTACTCTGCGCATAAGCCGTAATGCTACTCTGGGAGTACCCCGTCCCCGTCTGGCAATTTCATCCACACCATCACTTTGCGCTTCAATTCCTAAAACCTGAGAGGCACGGAGAACAATCGCTTTCATCGCATCTAAATCGTAATAATTCAGCCGATAAACAGCTCCAAACCGAGCTCGTAATGGCGCAGTAACTAACGCCAGCCGGGTAGTAGCGCCTATAAGGGTAAAGTGAGGTAATTTTAAACGAATTGACCGCGCTGAAGGTCCTTGTCCGATGACGATATCCAATGCAAAATCTTCCATTGCTGGGTATAAAATTTCTTCGATAGCTCTTCCCAGGCGGTGAACCTCATCGATAAATAATATATCACCAGCGCGCAAATTCGTGAGAATTGCTGCCAGGTCTCCGGCTTTTTCAATAGCTGGACCAGAAGTCACTTTAATATTGACGCCCATTTCGTTTGCCAGAATATGGGCTAAAGTGGTTTTACCTAGCCCGGGAGGTCCATAAAACAGAACATGATCTAAAGGGTCATTACGCTGGCGAGCAGCTTTAATTAATATTGATAAATTTTCTTTAATCCGGTCCTGTCCAATCAGATCGGATAAATATTTGGGACGCATCGCTGTATCCAGACGATCATCCATTTGGGGTAATGGATTGACCAACCGCTCGGAATTATCATTCATATCCGCGATTATAACCTGTATTAATAAAACTCATCAAAATGTATATGATTTATTATTTTAAAATGTATGTTTATTCAAACTGAAAGTATAATCTGGCTGATAATAAAAAATCTCGATAAGGAGAAAAATAATGGCCAATCCGATTGTTTCCACACACCCTTTGGTCGCTCATAAGCTTACGATTCTGCGGGATAAAAATACTGAACCAAAAAAATTTCGTGAATTAATCAGAGAGATTGCTACCTTATTAACTTACGAAGCAACCCAAGACCTGCAAACACAGGTTAAACAAGTTACAACCCCGCTTACCACTACCCAAGGACAAGTAATAAAGGAAAATATCGGGTTGGTTCCCATTCTGCGCGCGGGTTTAGGCATGGTTCAAGGGGTTTGGGGATTAGTGCCATCGGCAGAAGTCTGGCATATTGGTCTTTATCGTGATGAAAAGACACTAAAACCGGTCGAATATTATAATAAACTGCCCGTTGAACCAACGGTGTCGGTATGTTTAATCCTTGATCCCATGTTGGCTACAGGTGGTTCTGCGGTGGCTACTGTTGATATTCTGAAACGGTGGGGAGTAAAAAATATTAAGTTTATTGGTATCCTGGGTGCACCCGAAGGAATAGCACGGTTGATGGAACACCATCCTGAAGTGCCAATCCACCTGGCGGCGGTTGATGAGAAATTAAACGAATTTGGTTATATCCTTCCCGGTCTTGGCGATGCAGGAGATAGACAATTTGGTACTGGGTAAATATTAAGTGCTATAAATATAAATTAATTGTGATTGTCGATAAGAAATCTAAAAGGATCGACATAATTATTAATTACCTCTTTTTTAATTGAAGCTTGTGCGCCAAGATAAGAC
>JAAZNS010000120.1 GCA_012798185.1 Chloroflexota bacterium
GCAACCCAGGGAGGCACCACTCCCGATGGACGTAAGATCAAGAGCACCATTCATTGGGTATCTTCCAGCCACGCTATCGACGCTGAAATTCGCCTGTATGACCGGCTCTTCCTAAAAGCGAATCCCGCCGATTCAAAAGACGGCACAGATTTCAAGCATTTCTTAAATCCGGCGTCTTTAGAGGTATTAAAGCAGTGTAAATTAGAACCATTTTTACAAAATGCCTCACCTGGAGACCGCTTCCAATTCGAACGCCAGGGTTATTTCTGTGTTGACCCAGTTGATTCGAAACCCGAGAATCTAATATTCAATCAAACTGTTTCATTGCGAGATACATGGGCAAAAATCGAACAGACCCAAAAGAACTAAAAAAAAGGGGGCTGTCCTAAAAGTCGATTTTGTCATGTTGAGCGTAGCGAAACATCCCTTTTATGTAATGAATAGACCCTTCGCTTCGCTCAGGGTGACAGCCTACTTTTAGGACAGCCCCTTTTTCCAAGGCTGGGGGTCGAGGATTCGAACCTCGGCATACGGATCCAGAGTCCGCTGTCCTACCACTAGACGAACCCCCAGTGCGTTCGTGTGTGCGATTTTACCATGTTGGGAGGGTAACGTCAAATTTTTACGCCATGTTTCCTAACATATCTATTCCATTTAATATTCTTTCCAGCACTTTTTCTTTGCCGATGATCGCCATGCTCTCGATCAGCGGCGGACTGACGGTTTTCCCCGTTACAGCCACACGGATAATGCCAAAAAGTTGTCCG
Source organism: Chloroflexota bacterium (assembly GCA_012798185.1). GTDB lineage: Bacteria > Chloroflexota > Anaerolineae > Anaerolineales > UBA4823 > JAAZNS01. The sequence goes on from JAAZNS010000120.1 coordinate 768, forward strand.
GCTTTCAAATGTAATTGATCGGCTAAATTGCGCATCGGGATTTCGGCGGTCTCGGTATCAATCCGGGGAAGTGACGAAAGCAGGTCGTAAACAGCACGTAGCGCATTAGCTGAATCGACAGCTGTCATTTTCGCCCCAATCAATTCTTGCGGATTTGGATAGACGTGTTCCTCGAAGAAAAAACCCGCCATAGTTGGTGCTTCCTCAAGGGTAGCAATTCTCTGTTGAATAATCGGGGTTACTTGCATTAAAACTTGATCATCCACTTTATAACCAGCGTTGAGAAAGAATGGCTTAACGCGGTTGCACAAATCTTCTATCGATAAATTTCGGATGTGCAAACCATTAAAATGATCGAATTTCGTAAAGTTAATGGCAGCTGGAGCAGGATTTAACCGATCGATGCTGAATTTTTGGATCAGATCTTCCTTCGTAAAAAATTCAGTATGGTCATCGTAACTCCAACCCATCAGAGCAATACAATTTAATACTGCCTCAGGAACATATCCCAATCCCTGTAAATCGTTGATATAGATCGAGTAACCATCTTTCATCAACTCTGCTGACTCGCGTTTACTCATCTTTCCTTTTCCGCTAGGTTTTAAGAATATCGAAAGATGAATCCAAATCGGCTCTTCCCAACCAAAAGCACGGATGATATGAGCATGCAGGGGAAAAGTAGACAACCATTCGGAACCGCGAATCACATGTGATATTTTCATCAAATGATCATCCACCATAGCAGCCAGATGATACAAAGCAAATCCATCGGTGCGGATAAGAATATAATCATCAATGGTCCTGTTTTCCACTACAATATCCCCCCGCAGATAATCATGAATGGTAATGCTGCCCTCTTCTGGGATTTTAAAGCGGATAACGTGCGGCTCCCCGGCAGCCACTCTTTTCGCAGCCTTACCCGGATCCAGCTGTCGGCAAGTTCCATCGTATTTTATAGGCAGTTTTGATCGTTGTTGTTGTTCCCGCATGCTTGCCAAACGCTGCGGAGTACAAAAACAATAGTAGGCTTTACCCTGATCGATCAATTGCCGTGCATAATCCAGATAGATCTCTTTTCTCTCCGATTGCCGATAGGGACCAAACGACCCACCAACATCGGGGCCTTCATCCCATTCCAGCCCTAACCAGCGCAACCCCTGCTTTAATTCTTCTTCAGCTCCTGGAACATATCGTTTTAGATCGATATCTTCGATGCGCAGAATGAATGTTCCTCCCGTTTGCCGCGCCAACAAATAATCATATAACGCTGTGCGTGCTCCTCCTAAATGTAATCTGCCTGTTGGAGATGGCGCAAAGCGCACCCTGACGGGTTTCGTTGATGGTGTCATAAAGCTCCTAAATTAAAATTCCAGGGTTTTGTGCCGCAAAACAACGCTTTCTACCAAGCCGATGCCAAGTAACGTGGAAAGCAGCGAACTGCCTCCATAACTGATAAACGGCATGGTTAGACCGGTAGCCGGCATAAGATTTAAATTCACACCAATATTCACAATGGTTTGAAATGCTAATAATACTGCAACACCAAATGCAATCAATGCTCCATAAGTATCTTTAGCTATACGAGCAGCACGTAAACAACGCATAATGACAAAAAGAAGCAAAAAAAGCACAATTGCCGTTCCGATAAATCCAAATTCTTCTGCCATGGCAGAAAATATGAAATCTGAATGGCGGACTTTAAGAAATCTTAATTGCACCTGCGTTCCATGTCCATAACCCTGACCAAACAAACCACCAGATCCAATGCTGATAAGTGCTTGTTGAATATTATAGATATCACCGTGTCTTGCTTCTAGATCGGGGAATAAGAAATTTAATATTCGCCGTTTTTGATAATCAACCAGGAAGGGAAAACTAACCACCGGTGCCAATATACCCATTCCGATAAACATAAATAAATGCTTTATTTGTAATCCGCTCACCCAAAGTAATGCAAACCATAAAACAAAGATCACAATGGAGGTGCTGAGATTGGGCTGCAATAAAATCCAGGTAACAATTCCGAGAGTTAGTAACAAGCTTCTTCCAACCAGGCGAAGATCATGAATTTCCGATTTATGAACACTAAAAAAATTTGCCAGAACCAGAATAACAACGATTTTCGCTAGTTCGGACGGCTGGATAAGGATAACGCCGGTATCGAACCAGCGTGCAGAACCAAATAAAACCGCGCCAGCGGTGAACAAGATCGCCAGGAAAATGACCATGACAATGTAAATGGTTTGACTAATCGATGCCCAAAAATGATAATCAATCATCGATGCAATAATAATCACAATGAATCCAGCTGAAGCAAATATCAATTGGCGACCTACCAGGTTTAATTCTAACAGTTCGATATTTCCCGCTACAGCTGAGCGAATCATCGTGATGCCAAAGATGGTCAGCACCGCAACCGCTCCTAAAAGCAAGAAATCGAAATTCCGCCAATTGATGGTTTTCATATTTGTATTACCCAGAGCTTCTTCTCCGGGGAGGCTTTAACGGAATGTTGGCAATCAGCCGCTGCTGCCTTCCCTCATGCGTCATTTCGATCCGAACTGCATCCGAATCGATTTCAACATGACGAGAAATTACTCCAATGATCTCAGACTTTAAATTATCCAGGGTACTGGAAGTCATGTTAACGCGATCATTGATCAAAACTGTTTTCATCCGTTCTTTTGCCTGGTAAGCGCTGTTGGTTTCACGCCGAAGAAGACGTTCGAAAAAGCCGCTCATTTATTTCCCTCCCGACCGGAACAATTTTGTTATTCTATCAATAAAACCGCCATCTTCTTCAAGCGGTATAAACGGTACTTCTGAGCCCAGAAGCCGCTGGGCAATATTACGAAACGCCTCTCCGGCTTTACTTTTTCCATCCAAAGCAACTGGCATTCCCCTGTTTGTGCTCGTGATTACATTTTCATCTTCGGGGACCATTCCGATCAGCTCAACCGCTAGTAATTCCAATACATCATCCGGAGAAAGCATCTCGCCTCGTTTGACCATACCGGGTTTAATCCGGTTAATCAATAAACGTGCTGGCCCTTTTTCTTCAGCTTCGATCAATCCGATTATCCGGTCTGCATCGCGCACCGCTGCTACTTCAGGATTAGTCACTACCATCGCAATATCTGCTGGCGCAATCGCATTGCGAAAGCCTCGTTCGATTCCTGCGGGCGAATCGATTAGAATCCAATCAAACTCTTTACGCAATTCTTCGCATAGTTTGATCATATCGCTGGGAGAGACTGCGCTTTTATCGCGCGTTTGTGCAGCCGGGATAAGAAATAACTCTGGCAGTCGTTTGTCTCGAATCAATGCCTGCCTCATCCGGCAGCGTCCTTCAATCAAATCTACCAGATCATAAACAATACGGTTTTCCAAACCTAATACGACATCCAAATTTCTCAACCCGATGTCTGCATCGATACAAACTACTTTATTGCCAGCAGCTGCTAAGGCAGCGCCAATGTTGGCAGTGGCAGTCGTTTTTCCTACTCCCCCTTTTCCCGATGTGATTGTCAATACGTTTCCTAGCATAATTCCATCCTGTGATCGAAACATATCATTTCGGATTCCATGGCTCAGCCACTACCTCTCCATCTACTAGACGAACTATCTCTGGCAAAGCTTTTTTTCTATCTTGGGGCGTTATCGAAATACGATCGGCTATGCGCAGCTGGGTCGGCATTAAATCTAACGCACAGACAATGGCTTCTTTGTTGCCATCTGCTCCAGCATGCGCCATCCCTTTCAGTCTGCCCCAAACGATAATATTCCCACCGGCAACTATTTCTGCACCGGGATTTACATCACCAATCACTACTACATGCCCCGGAAAATGAATACTAAAACCTGATCTTAATGTTCGATGAAGTAAAAGTGCTTGCTCACCCATGGTTTGCTCTTTTGAAACTGGGTGTTCAACCATCTCTGATTTCACTTTAGTAAGCCGGGTTGCCATTCCAAGGGTTTGAGCTGTTTGGTCGGTGGTCGGAGAATTGCTTATTATAGCCCATAATGTAATATCCCGATCATAAAGCTGGCTGCGTAATTGCCCAAGATCCGCTGCTTTTAAGACCTGATTACCCACATCCAATGCGACTCGGGCTCCGCGCATAAACTCGACTTGCTGATCAATTTGATCCAAAAGAAAATCGTGCAATTCCTGCCAATCACCTTCGCCAAGGATTATCAGCAATCCATCGCTAATTCCTTTGATCTGAACCTTTGGTTTAACGGCAAATTCGATATTTTTATCCACAAAAACTCACTTCCTAAATAGTTAAGTCAAACAATAAAATCCTGACCCGAAAAATCATTCTTGATTACTTGATATCTAACCATCACATTTGATAAAGTTTTTTTCTATGAAGCAATAATTGTAATCGAAAAATTATAGCATGAACTGTAATTACTCTTCTAAAGCAATGTCAATGCCCTTGAGTTCGAAATACGCCTGAATGACCTGCCGAACGATAGGCGCTGCCACACTAGCTCCTTCACCACCGTTGTAAACAAATGCTACCACCGCAATCTCAGGATCATCGTAAGGCGCATATGCCACTGTCCAGGCATGAGAAGGCCAATTACCGGGCACGCATAAGTTTTTCGCATCGGCGTATTTATCACAATATTCCGCGGTGCCGGTTTTTCCTGCTGCTGCAATCGATATCTTGGAAAACTCTTTCTTCAGCGTTCCCTGGAGCACTGCCTGACGCATACCTTCCTGAACTTTTTTAACGACCCATGGTTCGACGTTCTTTGTTTGACCTTCGATAGGCTCACAACCGCGTACAGTAGTATCATAAAATTCCTGAATAACATTATCTTTGGTAATATCCCACTTCATTTTTGGCTCGAAAGCCTGAACAACATTTCCCTCAGCATCCAATATTTCCCGAACCAACGTTGGCTGTATCAATTTTCCATCATTCGCTAAAGTTGCCGCTGACATCAGGACCTGCAATGGCGTGGCAAGAACATATCCCTGCCCAACACTAGAAATGTACGTATCGCCGGTAGACCAGCCCTCTCCATGTGTAATGCGTTTCCATTTCGGGTCTGGTATTAGCCCTTTTTCTTCGTCTGGCAATCCAATTCCGGGATACTCACCATAACCTAAAGCGTGTGCATAAGTACCCAAACGGCAAATTCCCAGCCCTTCTGGTACTTCGTCTTTATAACCTCCTCCTAATTTATAAAAATAGACATTACTTGAATTCGCAATCCCTCCCAAAAAATCCAAATGCCCAAACCCTGCCGGATTCCAATCGGGGAATGTTCGTTCTTTACCAGGATCGTTAGCGTAATATTTTTCGATCACCACAAGCTTGGGAGGTGTTGAAAGCACCTGATCGGGCGTCACCACCCCCTCATTAAGCGCTCCAACGGCTGTCGCTAATTTGAAGACTGACCCTGCTGGTAAGTTATCTCCTACTGCATGGTTGAGCAGCGGTTTGGCTGGGTCTTGGATCAATTGTTCGTAATAATAAGCCGGCATCAAGCGTGCCATGCGGTTATTTTGGTAAGTTGGGTAAGAAACCATTGCTAAAATTTCTCCTGTTTTAGGATTCATAGCAATGGTCACTCCGCTGGTTGAACGAATTGTATTTAAATAGACATTCCAAAATGTTATTTCTCGATCCAGAATAGCTGTAGCTGCTTCCTGTAGCCGTGTATCGATGGTTAATCTCAAACTCTTCCCTGGTACCGCAGCAATTGGGGTTTCCAAATCGCGCATGGTTTTTCCAGCTACATCAACCTCTACTTTTCGAATACCATTTTTTCCTCCAAGCAGCTCTTGATATTGCAGCTCTAAACCAGCATAACCAACCTTATCCCGGTTGGCTACCAATCCTTGATCTTCATAATATTGTTCCTGGTTGGCCGGAATGGGTCCCAAAAATCCAATGAAAGCAGCCGTTAATTCTCCGGTAGGATAATCTCGTATTGAGGAGGTTTCGATAGATACCCCCGGTAAATCCATCGATTTCTCCTGAACCTTCATTGCGGTTTCTTTATCGATAAAACATTTTACCCGCACAGGTTCGTAAGGTTTCGATAATTCACCGTATTCGGCAATTTGCATGATGCCATGTTCTGAATAACACGGTACATACGGTGTATCTAGAGTAATTTCTCCCAAATCGACCGGCATATCGATTAAGGCTGATAATTGTCGATATATTTCCTGCTTTTCACCCATGTCATCAGGCAAATTAGAAGCTGTAATGACAACATTGTATGAAGCGACGTTGCGGGCTAATATCGTTCCTCGCCGGTCATAGATAATACCTCGTGTAGCAGGGGTATTGATAGTTACGGTACGATTATCTTCCGCTTGGGCTGTCCAGGTCGACCACTGTACCACCTGTAAAAAAAATAGCCTCACCAGGTATATAAAAAATACTAAACCGATACCCGCGGCGGTAAATAAAACCCGCCAACGATCTAATGGACTCTCAGCTTTTGATGTTTCACTCATGCTTCAATTTCCTCAGGATACAACCAATTCGCTAAATCATTGATTATCGCATAGATTGGAATCGCAAAAATTAAATTTAATAAAATGCTGGGTAATGTGATTAACCCAATGGCATCGACAACAGGAATAGGATTGCCAGAGAGTTTTATTGCCAACAAAGACAAACCGTGTAAGAAGATTGTGCCAATAAAACTCAAAATCAGCATCGTTAATATAGGCACCTGCCAGGTATGTCGGCGCATAAATTTTGTCAAACTAGTTATGATTATATAGCCTGCTAAAGACACACCAAATGGTAATGCAGAAGCGATGGTATAGATCAATCCGCCAATAACACTCCACTGCCAGGCGGTTTTCACTCGCCGATGTAACGACCAGGCAATAATAGTCAATAGAAAAAGATCAGCGGTACCCTGAAGCAATGTCATGCGATTGACAATTGTCGATTGTAAGATGATCAGAAAGCTAAATACCGGAATCGCGATTAGCGTAGCTAACATTAGTCGAGTCTTTCAATCATTGGAAATATCATTCAGAAGGGATAAGCGGACTATAATCAATGGGTTTGAAATTGGTGATAACCAAAACGATGGATATCTGAGAAAAATCAACCACTGGTTGAACGGAAGCCCGCTGAAAAAGGTCTAAATCTCTTTTACGAATACCGCTAACCTGACCAATAATGATATTCGGGGGAAAACCGCCTCCCAACCCGGAAGTCAATACCAAATCACCTGCTTTCACATCAGCTTCCTGGGGAATCATCTCCAAAGATATATCACCGGTTATTTGCCCTGTAATCATTGCTTTGGCACCCGAGGGTTCCAGACGGACATTGACACTCGAATCTGGATCAGTAATTAATTGAACCCGCGCTGCCCCAGCAGTTACACCGGTTATCCGCCCTACCAATCCCTGCTGAGTAACTACCGGCATGCCGCGCCGCAATCCATTATCCGAACCGCTATTGATAATGACATATTGAAGAAATGGGCTTGGATCAGTGGCGACCACCGTGGCAGCTTGATATCGGTATTCTGGATTTGCCCGTGCAAAATCAACCAGTGCAGATAATATCTTTGTTTCTGAAATTTGCTGTTGGAGTTCGATAATTTGGGTTTGCAAACGGGATACCTCTGCCTCCAGCTCAGCGTTACGCTGCCGCAGCACCTGGGTGTCTTCAGAAGTGCTTAGGATGCTTTGAACCGCCTGATAGCGAGAAGTTATCCATGCCTGCGCTTGAACAATTGGATTGACAAAAAGGCGTGAAAGAGGGGATAAATACCCTCCCAAAGCCAGTCCAATCAACCCCAGCGTTATTAAAACCAGTACGATCGTTTGCAGCGATCGAGACGTGGTAGTATTCATCGTGAGTATCGATTAATTATGTTTTGTACTTCCTCGTTCAAGCCCAACCAACAGACGGTTGAATTGATCAAGGTTTTCGAGTACCATACCTGCCCCCCGTGCAACACTGCTCAATGGGTCATCTGCCAGCCAGGCTCGAATTTTTAATTCGTCTGTTAATCGCCGGTCTAATCCCAATAATTGGGAACCGCCTCCGGAAAGGCAAATACCGGTATCCATTAAATCTGCAATAATTTCTGGCGGCGCTTCATCCAGGGCATCTTTGATCGTATCGATGATGGTTTGTAAAGACCCAGAAATTGCTTCTCGTATTTCCACTGAAGATACTTCGATCTCCTCCGGTAATCCGGTCACCAGATTTCGTCCCCGGAGCGTGATGGTTTTCTCTTCCGGAAGATGATACGCAGAGCCAATTTGAATTTTCGCAATTTCTGCCATCCGCTCGCCAATCAGTAAATTATATTTGTTGCGCATGTATTGAACAATATCAGCATCCATTTCATCGCCGGCAACACGTAATGAACGGGAAATAACAATGCCGCCCATCGAAAGGATAGCTACTTCAGAAGTCCCCCCCCCAATATCGACAATCATACTCCCACGGATTTCTGAAATAGGCAATCCGGCACCCAGTGCAGCAGCTACCGGTTCTTCAATCAGATAAGTTTCCCGCGCTCCTGCCGACATCGCTGCATCATAAACCGCCCGCTTCTCCACTTCGGTTACACCGCAAGGTATACCAATAACAACTCTTGGCCTGGGCATCGGTACAATGCTTTGCTCATGAGCTTTTCCAATAAAATAAATCAACATCTCCTGGGTAATTTCATATTCTGCTATTACGCCATCGCGAACCGGACGTACCGCAATAATATTGGCAGGGGTCCTGCCTACCATTTGCTTTGCTTCGGCTCCAACAGCTAAGGGTTTTCTCGTCTTTTTATCAATCGCTACCCAGGATGGTTCATGAATAACAATACCCTTACCTCGCACATTGACTAAAGTGTTTGCGGTGCCTAAGTCAATGCCGATATCCAGTGAAAAGAACCCCAAAAACCAGTTGAGGGGATTAAACGCCAAAATATGCTCCTCAGTTTATTGCGCTAGCGCCGATGATTTTTTGGTGTGTACCTGCTCGTGATGCTAAGGGGCAGTTTGGCAGGTCCGCCCACGACACATCGTGGCAGATTATACCATCGAACATCTGATGCATAGCCCTCAAGGTCTTCTATTAAAATTAGACATCTTTAATCTTACTATGATATAAATATTAATAATAAGTTAAATAACCCGGATTAATATTTACTAATCATCTATTCTATGAAACCAAGAATACGATATAATCTTTGACAATATTAATCTGGAGGTGAAATAAACAATATAAAAACTGGGAAAGAAAGCGCATGGCCCATCAGGGGGTAATGGGTGACGAGGATGAGGGTTCCTGCCCGCAGGGGCAGGTTAACCGGGAAACCGGGAAAATCGAAAGATCAGCGGAAGCCCTCCGGGTGTGCCTCCACCCGATACCTTTCCCTCCAAAAGAAAACTATCCAATCAAAGCTTACCGGGTAACCGGCGGGATAAACGCGGGTAGAGTGGCATTACCAGCAATATGTGATTAGTATCTGGCGCATTGGTTCATTGTTTGGTGACCTCAACCAATCCATTGATAAATCATTCAATTCTAATCACTATTCACTAATTGACAAAAAAATATTTTTGGAGGAATCCATGTGCGGCATTGTTGGTTACATCGGCGATCGTGACGCGACGCTGGTTATATTGAACGGATTAAAACGATTGGAATACCGCGGCTATGATTCAGCTGGTTTAGCAATTCTGGAAAATAGCCATATCGAAATCCGGCGGGATGCCGGTAAACTCTCCCGTCTTTCACTTTTGGTGGACGAGATGCCTGTCCATGGCAAACTTGGTATTGGGCACACCCGCTGGGCAACCCACGGCGAACCCAGCGCCCGCAATGCCCACCCCCATATGGGCATGACCGGCGATGTGGTGCTGGTGCACAACGGCATCGTCGAGAATTTTCTGGAATTGAAGGAAGAGTTAACTGCTGAAGGTGTCGTTTTCAATTCAGATACCGATTCAGAGGTTATTGTCCATCTAATTGAACGCCATTATTCGCAGGAAAATAATCTAGTCGAAGCCACCCGGCTGGCATTAAGTTTCATCCGCGGCGCGCACAGCGTGGTTGTGATTTCATCTCGTGAACCGGATAAAATCGTAGCAGCCCGCATCGGCAATGCCGGCGGCGTAGTCATTGGCGCGGGGCAAAACGAAAATTTTATCGCGTCCGATATCCCTGCTATTCTCGAATATACCCGAAAAATGGTTTTTCTCGAATCACGCCAAATAGCTGTGGTATCGAGCACCGATATAAAGATTCTCTCATTGGAGGGTGAAGTAATCCAGCCTCACATCCATACCATCAATTGGGATGCAGCCTCAGCAGAAAAAGGCGAATACCGCCACTTTATGCAGAAAGAAATCCACGAACAGGTCCGCTCTACAACCGACACCTTAGCCGGGCGGGTGGATTTCAAAACCGGACACATTCGATTGCCCGAATTAAACCTTACAGAAGAAAAAGCGAAAAACATCCAGAAAATCATCATTATCGCCTGCGGAACAGCATTCCATGCCGGCATGGTCGGGAAGACACTCATCGAACGCATCGCCCGTCTTCCCGTGGAAGTGGATATCGCCTCAGAATTCCGCTATCGAGATCCCATCCTGGATGAAAAAACAGTCGTCCTCGCTATAAGCCAATCCGGAGAAACAGCAGATACCCTGGCTGCCATGGAAGAAGCACGTTCCAAAGGAGCCACACTGTGGTCAATTGTCAATGTTGTCGGCTCTCAGGCAATGCGTTTGGCAAACGGCTATATTGCGATGCAGAGCGGTCCTGAAATTGGCGTGGCATCTACCAAAGCATATACTGCACCCCTCATAGATCTGTATATGCTGGCGGTATTATTGGGTGATTTACGCGGCTCGCTTAAGCCACCTGATCAGCGGAAATTAATTGGCGACTTGCGTCTAATCCCCGATCTGGTTGGGCAATGTCTAGAGCGGGAATCCCAAATTGAAGATATCGCGGGAGTTTTGTTGAACACCAGTCATTGTCTCTACCTGGGAAGAGGAGTCAACATGCCCACTGCCTATGAAGGTGCATTGAAACTCAAAGAAATATCATACATCCATGCCGAAGGGTACCCGGCTGGTGAAATGAAACACGGACCAATTGCGCTTATCGATCGGTTTATGCCAGTGATTGCTATTGCACTCCGTGATCCCTGGTATGAAAAGATGCTCAGCCAGGTGGAACAAGCTAAAGCGCGCGGCGGAATTGTGATTGCCCTGGCTACCGACGGCGACGAACGCCTGCCAGAAATCGCCGATCATGTCATCTGGCTGCCATATACACCTTGGCTGCTCTCGCCGGTAACGGCCGTAATCCCCTTGCAGCTGCTTGCTTATCACATTGCCGCCCGCCGCGGTTTAGATGTCGATCAGCCGCGCAATCTGGCAAAAAGCGTGACAGTAGAATAAGCGAAGGGGTTGGGGTGATCAGGCAATTCGTTAATTGTTCAATTCATTAACTCCTCAACTCGAAAATGAGATAAACTGAATGCTGGTAACTGAAAACTTATGGAGCCCTTGATCAGCTTCGATTGGATTTCATTTTCAATATATCAACCGTTATAATAATTAGAAATGGCATACGAAAAACAAAATATCCTTTTCAAAAAGGAACAAGAAACACTTCTCATTCCTCTCTGTTCTAAAGCCATAGAGAGCAGACAACCCAATCCCATTTTCTTCGATCAAAAATCGCTGGATATGCTCGATCGGATCAAATATGATTTTCCTCGTTTGAAGGTCCCCCGAAAAACCTCTCTCATGGTGTGCATGCGTGCAGCAAAGATCGATGATTATACGCGGTCTTTTTTATCGCAGCATCCTGAAGGGATTGTTCTTCACTTAGGCTGCGGACTAGACAGCCGCTTCTCAAGAGTCGATAATGGGCAAGTTATATGGTTTGACCTTGATATGCCGGATGTCATCGAACTACGGAAAAAATTCTACGATGAAAGCAATAGATATCATATGATTGCTTCTTCGGTCACCGATTTTTCCTGGGCTGATATTCTTCCCTTGCACGCTCAACCGGCATTAGTAATTGCAGAAGGCTTATTGATGTATCTGAAAGAGGAAGATGTAAAAACGTTATTCCAAAAATTACATCAAAAAATACCGGGGAGTTCAATCGTATTCGATGCCTTCAGCACCATGACGGTGAAAGGCGTCAAATACCAACCGTCGATTAAATCAACCGGTGCCCTCGTCCATTGGGGCATCGACAATCCGAGAGAAATCGAACAATGGACAGAAGGGATTCGCTTCGTCGAGGAGTGGTTTTTCTCACAATCAGAAACCATCGCAAAGCTAGGATTGGCATATCGTTTGACGTTCAAGCTGGCAGGGTTTTTTAAAGCGGCGAATAAAGCCCATAGAATTCTTTACTTCAAGCTATAAACCTTTTCCCCTGGAGTTGATTGCGTATGGATGGTGAAGAAATCAAAACAATCGATTTAGGATTTGTTAATGCCTACTTGATTAAGGAGAACGATAACTTTTTCCTTATCGACACCGGCATTGCTCCACAATGGAACCGCTTGTTATCCAAATTACAACTGGCAGGGTGTTCGCAAGATAAACTCAAACTGGTTATCATAACTCATGGCGATTTCGATCATACTGGCAGCTGCGCCCGGCTTCAACAGAAATACCAGGCGAAAATTGCCATGCATGTTGCTGACACAGAAATTGTAACTAGTGGAAATCCTGTGAAACATAAAGCTCGAACCCTAACCGGGAAATTAATGCTTGCGATAACCAACCTTACCCAAGCGGATACCCGGTTTGATACCTTTCAGCCGGACATCCTGCTTAATGATGGCGATCGGCTTGATCAGTACGGGTTTAACGCACAGGTCATCCATATGCCCGGTCATACTCAAGGTTCGATTGGCATATTAACCGACCGGGGCATGTTATTTGCTGGTGATTCGCTGGCGAATATAAGAAAACCATCTCTGGCGCCGTTGTTCGAAGATTACATGGAATTACAAAAAAGCTTCGTTAAACTCAAACAAATGAATATTAAAACAATCTACCCAGGGCATGGAAAACCATTTTCTGTAAATACCCTGGATTCTATTAAGCTACATGCGTAATTGATCAATTAAGGGAAACCTCAATGAAAACAGTCGGCATCATTGGCGGTATTGCACCGGAATCGACCATTGTATATTATCGTTCGATCATTTCCGGTTATCGTCAAATTATTCAGGATGGCAGCTACCCGTCGATCTTGCTTAACAGCATCGATATGAAAAAGATGTTGGATTTAATCGGTGCGAAGCATTACGATAAAGTCATTCAATATCTTTTAGGGGAAATTGAGAAATTAGCCCGCGCCGGGGCGGATTTTGGATTGTTGGCATCTAATACACCGCATATCGTTTTCGATGACTTGCAGCAGAAATCACCCATTCCATTGATCAGTATCGTCGCATCTGCCTGTGAATCTTGCATGAAACAAGGATTGAAAAACATCGGCTTGTTTGGTACCCGTTTTACCATGCAAGGACATTTCTATGCCGATATATTTTCGAAATCCGGGATATCTCTTGTAGTACCTGATCCACAAGAACAGGATTACATCCATAATAAATATATAGGCGAGCTGGTCAATGGCGTTTTTCTGCCCGAAACACGGCAACAATTATTATCAATCGTCGATCGATTAATTGAGCAGAAAGGCATTCAGGGGATGCTCCTCGGCGGAACTGAATTACCCTTAATTCTCACCGATGAGACTTATCGTGATATTCCATTATTGGACACAACAAAGATACACGTCGAACAAATTCTCGGTAAAATCCTGGAATGATCGGATGACCAAGACAGGTATCACAATAGAATTATTATATTAAACTTTTCATCGAACCAAAGCAAAAATCAAATATAATAACACCATAATTTTGACAACGATGGAAATCGGAGGACCACCATGACCGAACGAAAGAAAGTAACCCTGCCTTATTTATTCAATAAAGTCCAAAACAACGAGCCGATCACCTGGCTGACTTGCTACGATTACCCCACTGCTTACCTGCAAGAACAAGCCGGCTTGGATATGATCCTGGTAGGCGACAGCCTGGCAATGACTATGCTTGGATACGAAACTACCCTCCCCGCAACGATGGACGATATGATCCGCCACTCTGCTGCGGTGCGCCGGGGAGCACCCAATGTGTTCATCGTGGGCGATATGCCCTACATGAGCTACCAGCCCAGCGTGGAGACCGCCATCCGCAACGCCGGACGGTTTATGGCTGAAGCAGGCTGCGATGCAATCAAACTCGAAGGCGGCATAGAAATGGCAGACCGCATCAAAGGCATCGTCAATGCCGGGATCCCTGCTATGGGGCACCTCGGGCTGACCCCTCAAAGCGCTGCTTCTCTGGGCGGCTATAAAGTGCAAGGTAAATCTGCCAGAATCGCCAAGAAGATCATCGATGCTGCTAAGGAGCTGGAAAAAGCCGGTGCCTTCGCAGTGCTGCTTGAAATGGTGCCCGACCGCGTTTGTAAAATTATCACCGAGCGTGCAGAAAATTGCATCATCATGAGCCTGGGTTCGGGTCCGCACGCTCACGGGCAGCTTTTGATCTACCATGATTGTTTTGGACTTTACCCGCGCTTTAAACCTCGCATGGCTAAGGTATACGGCAACGCCGGCGAAGTGATCCTGAACGGGCTCAAGCAGTATGTTCAGGAAGTCTCCGATAAAACCTTCCCGCAGCCGGAGAACTGGTTCACGATGAAAGACGAGGAATATGAAGAATTGATGGGGATGCTGTAAGGAGCGAATAATCAAAGCCTCGGAAGCAGACAGGAGGGGATGATTGTTTGCTTCTGAGGGCTGTTTGTTCTATATACCCCATTAATCAGAGTAGTATTGGGTTTCTTAATCAAAGCCAAAATAGAAAAAGCAATAAATGGATTTGAAAACAAATTCTGATGAACTTGAAATGATTTGCTTCATTCTAGATGGTTTTTTATCCTGTCGTAATCAGCCAAAACCATTTTTTTGATTAGAATTTCAAATCCAACTTCATTTTTCCAATGCAATTTTTCTTTAGCTTTTTTAGGATTTGCTTTCAACTCAATTGCTTCATCAGGCCTATAGAGAGTTTCATCGATTATGACATATTTTTGCCAATCGAGATCTAACACGCTAAAAGCGATTTCTAAAAAATCTTTTACACTATGGGTAACACCTGTGCCGATAACATAATCATCTGGATTCTCTTGTTGCAGCATTAACCACATTGCTTTAACATATTCTGGAGCGTACCCCCAATCCCTCCTGGCTTCAATATTCCCCAACCGAATGCTATCTATCTTTCCGAGTTTAATCCTTGCCGCGCCCGATGTAATTTTTCGGGTGACAAACTCAAACCCCCTTCGTTCCGATTCGTGATTAAATGCAATCCCGCTGCAAGTAAAAATACCATGATTTTGGCGATAATATTTCGAGAGGAAATGCCCGGCAACTTTGGTCACGCCATAGATCGATCGAGGGTTAAAGGGAGTATTCTCATCTTGCGGGCTGCTGTTCACGTTCCCAAACATTTCACTGGATCCCGCAAAATAAAACTTACAATATGGTACATACTTTTTTAGCGCCGCCAAAATAGAATAAGTCCCATTAACATTTGCAGTAATCGTCGAAGATTCGTCTTCAAGAGAATAACTTACAAAACTTTGCGCTGCTAAATGGTAACACTCATCAGGTTTTATTTGGTGAAATACTCGATTAACTTGAGACGGGTGATGTAATTCTGCCTGATGCAAAGTAAGCCGATCTAATATGTTTTGAATCCGAAAAAAACTCTGCTGGGGATTGTTCATCTCTTCTTCCATAACAATCCCATGCACGATATAACCTTTATCCAGAAGAAGCTCTGCCAGGTAAGAGCCATCCTGTCCTGTTATGCCGGTGATGAGTGCGGTTTTCAAAATAAAGGATTCCTATTTTTTCAATATTGAACCTAAGAATTGGGTATGGCTGTAATATTAAATTTATTTATTTGAGATTTTCTATAACGTACTCAATTTTATGATGATATATTATATTATGCCAACATCCAAGTAATTTTTTATATTCACAGGAAATTTTTAGATATTTAATTTAATGCTAAAATATTATTTCATTCCCAAGGTGCTATTCAATTTATATTTATTAATATAAAGATAATCGGGAGTAACAATGAATCGGAATCTCTCTAAATTTAAAGAAATCTGGGTTGATATTCTAATTTTCATCGTAAGTTTTATTGTTTTTATTCCTCTTTTGTTTTATGGTAATCTAACTCGTGTAGGTGATGGAAGTGAATACTATGCACTTTCGTTAGCTTGGATTAGCACCAATAAACCTTTCATGACTGAAACAAGTTGGCAAGTTTATGACCGAGTATATAATTCGGGTGAAATCAATTATCTTGTTGATACAACTAGCCTTAAGAAATGGTTTCCTGGTTTAAAATTAGGTAATACATTCGATATGCTTCATTTTTGGTTTTATAGTTTTTGCGCTGCAATTATTACCAAGATGGGCAATATCATTGGGATACGTATTCCCATTCATATGAATTTTATATTGTTGCATTATATTATGTTAACAAGCATGTTTTTTATCGCTTGGCGAAATTTAAGGTGGAAAGGCTTAATTACAGCAATCATTCTTACCTTTCTTTCACCAGTTATTTGGTATTTTGATAAAGTTCACACTGAATTATTTACCTATTGTGTAACTTCAATTTCGGTAATATATTTTTTACGAAAGAAATATTTTTATTCCGCATTTTTTCTTGCACTTGCTGCTACGCAAAACATAAGCTTTACAGCGATTAGCATCTTAGTACTTGGTTTTGGCGTGATTCTTCGAGAAAAGAAAGTATTTTCATTAACAGAAGCTATCCTTATAGTATTAACTATCGGTACTCTTGCCATTCATCCTGCGTACTATTTCTCCCGCTGGGGATATATAGATCCAATATTAGTTTCAAATAAGGCTAATATAGGACAAAATTTGAAATATTTTTATATTTGGTTTATTGATCCAGATGTGGGTTTATTGCCAAATTGGCCATTTGGTTTTTGTTTGCTGGCAAGTTTATTTTTTCCTGGACGTGAGAAAAAATTGAATGATTCTTCCATTTTTCCTTGGTTAGTTTTTTTAACGGTCTATATTTGTGTAAACTTATGGGCTAATTCTTCAACAGCTAACCTTAATCATGGCGCTACACCTAATATTGCTAGATACTCGATTTGGTATCTATCATTATTTATTCCAGCATTGTTAATTTTTATTGAGAAAATTTCATCAAAATCTTGGATGAAAATATTTATATTTTTCTCGATCGCTTGTGGAATAATATATAATACTTACTTTTTCATACCCAACAAACCCGAAACATATACAAAACCTACTTTCTTTTCATTTTGGTTACAGAAAAATTTCTCCAAGTTATATAATCCACCCCCAGAAATATTTGCGGAAAGATATGGAGGAGTTGGTGAAATGCCCGCTTTAATGGACACATTCGCAATTATTGGGCCGGATTGTCATAAAATCCTCATCTTGAACAATCCTTTAGATGTGGGTTATGATATTATAAGGGATAATAATTGCAATTTTGAATTAAAAAAATTATCCTCAATCATTGAGAAAAAATTTTTATCAAATAAAATAATAATGATACCAAGTTACATATGGTTAACTGACGCTGAAATAAAAGAAAATGGACTTTCCCTTCGTTAATGAAAATTGTAATCTTTTTATGTACCTATTAGTAATTATTTTGCTAAAGTTTAAATTCGATTTTGGTATGAATATTGGAAATAAGTCGGTTTAAAATCATATTGAAAATGAAATGATTTAATTAAATGTTTTTTTATTAAATTGAATACCTGAATTCAGTTTTCTTTGAAAATAATTGATGTGAACATATATCCTAACAATCTTGTATCGTTGTTAATTCCATAATCATTTGGTGATTTATTCGCATTTGGAAAATCAAAACATAAATCAATCACATCATCTTGTGTAATTAATTTAGCCAAATCAGATGAAATTGCGACCTCTTTTTTTTCATTTTTATCAAATGTGATTATGGGGATTTGATCAACAGTTACATTCATCATCTGGTTTTCCAATTGACCATTAACTAAAAATGGTTCTGCAGAAATAACTAGAGACACACTGGTATTTAATTTTTCGATTGGTATGGAAATACACGCTAATGGATTCGCAGCCCAAGACCAATAGTAATCATCATCTCCCTCATACCAAAAATTCATTGATAGTAATAATCTCAAATCCTCATTGGAAATATATTTTTCGATAATGTTTTCACCCAACTGGTAATACGGTATAGAGAATGAGTTTTCACTTTCTTGTGAAAATTTCTTAATGAACTTATATGAACTACGTTGGTTTCCTGCACCAAGAATTTTAAATTCATACAATTCGGGAAGATATTTTGTAAACCAATTAGACTCTTTCCACGCATAATAGAACCACTTTCTGGGACGACTATCAGGTATTGGCTTAAAAATCGAATAACCAGGATATGAATTTTTTATATCGATTTCATCAGCGATCGTTTTAGGAATATCCGAAATTGTTA
>JAAZNS010000121.1 GCA_012798185.1 Chloroflexota bacterium
AAAAAAAGCTGAAACCCTGGCAGTTGTCGGCGAAAGCGGTTGTGGAAAATCGGTCAGTATGCTTTCCATTTTGGGATTAATCCCTAAACCACCAGGAGAAATCACGAACGGAAAAGCATTATTTAGGGGAAATGATTTATTACAAATGAACGAGGCTGAACTGGAAAAAATTCGCGGAAAAGAAATCGCGATGATATTTCAAGACCCGATGACTTCGCTAAACCCGGTATTAACCATAGGGAAACAAATCTCCGAAGCAATACGGACGCATTTCAATATTGATCAGGAACAGGCTAATCAAAGGACAATCGAATTATTAGAATGGGTAGGAATACCCGACGCCAAAAAGCGATTAGGAGATTATCCTCATCAATTTTCTGGGGGGATGCGCCAAAGAGTAATGATTGCCATGGCGTTATCCTGCGAGCCTAGTTTATTAATAGCTGATGAGCCTACCACAGCTTTGGATGTAACTATACAAGCTCAAATTGTAGATTTGGTAAAACGTTTACGGGAACAGCTTGGCATGGCAATAATATGGATTACTCATGATCTGGGTGTTGTTGCAGGGTTAGCAGACCGAGTAATCGTTATGTATGCGGGGTTTATTGTAGAAGAAGCAAAAGTTGACGATATTTATGAAAACCCGATACATCCATATACCAATGCATTATTGAATGCGCTTCCACGAGTAGACCGGCGAAGAGAAAAACGGTTGAAATCAATACCTGGAGCACCACCAAACCTTTTAGTAGAACCGCATGGCTGCCCATTCTCGCCCCGTTGTGAATTTGTGATCGATCGATGTATAGTTGAAAACCCTAATCTTGTATCATTAAATGATCAACATCGGGTGGCTTGCTGGGTTGATATCTCAGAAAGGGGGAAGAAATAATGGTGGAGAAAGACATATTAGTACATGTACATCAATTGAAAAAATATTTTTCTGTGACCAGGGGAATTTTTCAAAGAACATTTGGTGCAGTAAAAGCTGTTGACGGCATTTCATTTGATATCTGCCGAGGAGAAACTTTAGGTTTGGTGGGAGAAAGCGGGTGCGGAAAAACAACAGCTGGTAGAACAATTCTTGGATTATATTCTCCTACAGCGGGAGAAGTATTAATCGATGGTGCAGATATAAGTAAGGCAAAGGCAAAGGATTTACTGGAAATTCGCAGAAAAGCAACAATGATTTTTCAAGATCCGTTCGCATCCTTGAATCCTCGTTGGACGGTAAATTCAATAGTTAGTGAACCTCTAAGAGTTCATAAATTATTTAAAAATGACAAAAAGCGTACCGAACGAGTATTCGAATTGTTAAATTTGGTTGGATTGAATGGGCGTTTGTACAATCGGTTTCCACATGAATTTTCAGGTGGTCAACGTCAACGCATAGGGATTGCTCGTGCCTTAGCTTCTAATCCAAGTTTCATTGTTTGTGATGAACCAATCTCGGCTTTGGATGTTTCGATCCAGGCTCAGGTTGTTAATTTACTTGAGGAGTTACAAGACAAATTTTGTCTGACATATCTTTTTATTGCTCATGACCTGAGTATGGTTCGGCATATATGCGATAGAGTGGCTGTGATGTATTTAGGTGTTATCGTAGAATTAGGAGATCGAAATGAAGTTTACGAAAATCCACTTCATCCATATTCGCAGGCATTATTATCTGCGGTTCCAATTCCAGACCCGAAGAAGGACCGAGAGAGGAAACGTGTGATACTAACGGGTGATGTACCCAGCCCGATAAATCCACCTGAAGGATGCCGATTTCATCCACGGTGCCCGATATCAAAACCATCATGTTCTGAAAGCATACCTGAATTGAAAGAGGTATCTCCAGACCATTGGGTGGCGTGTCATGATGTTTGAATCAAGTTCACAAATCGTATAAATTTAGTAATAAATGTCACTTGAGGTTTAATCCCGGATTTGCTATAGTCAATTGCAAAACTAAATATTGGGCATACGCTCAACCATGGTAATTCACCCGGATAGTGCGGTATTCGGGTGGTAATTAATTCATAAAACACGCTAGCCAAAGGAGAGTGTCTGTGAAAACCGTTACCATTGAACTACCTACCATGTACGGCGACCACCATGTCATTGAGGTAAGACGGATCCTCATGGCAATACCAGGTGTTGAGGAAGTATATGCCAGTAGCAGGTTTGGAATTGTAGAGGTCGAATATGATCCTGAAAAGGTTAACGACCTTGAAATTTCTATAAAACTTGATGAAGCTGGATATCTTGGTGAATGGTCGGTCCCTGTAGAAACCGGCAATAAAATACAAAACGAAACCGGTAGGAAACCCTTTTTTCGTCATACAGCTATATATGAAACTTCTCGACAGGTGGTAAGTTTTTCTCAGGCAACCAATGCACCTGGGAAACCATTATGGCCATGCCCGGGAATGGGCGTGATAAAGCCTATGGAGGAGGAATAAACGATGGCAAAAGATAAGCGCGACTATGAAGATTTTTCCATCGATCCTGCTGCACAGGAAATGTTGTCAAGAGCTGATAAATTAGGGGTTGATACAGCATTCAGCCGGGCAGATGAACTTTCACCATGTAATATTGGGGGAGCGGGAATGTGCTGCAAAATTTGCGGGATGGGACCTTGCCGATTAACAAAAGATGGTCAAACGGGTGTCTGCGGTGCAACTATAGACACTATTCAAGCCAGAAATTTTATTCGTGCTATTGCTGCTGGAGCCGCGGCTCATTCTGATCATGGCAGGGATTTGGCTTTCACATTAAAAGCTGTTGCGAATGATGAAACAGAGGGATACTATATACGCGATGTTGCGAAATTACGTATTGTTGCAGCAAGTTATGGCATAAACATTGAAAAACGATCTCCCGAGGAAATCGCTAATGATCTGGCAGATTTATATATTTCGCAATTTGGACAGCAGAGAGGAAAAGTTGCATGTGTTATTCGCGCGCCGAAGAATCGTCAGAAGTTATGGGAAGATCAGGGCGTGATGCCTCGCGGCGTAGACCGCGAAATTGTCGAATCTTTGCACCGAACACATATTGGCGACGATCAAGACCCTGAACATATCCTTCGGCACGCCATTCGAACTGCACTTTCGGATGGTTGGGGAGGTAGCTTAATTGCTACGGATATTTCGGATATTTTATTCGGGACACCAGCGCCAATACTTGGACAAGCAAATTTAGGCGTATTGAAAGAAGATATGGTAAATGTTGTAGTCCACGGTCATGAACCAACATTAAGCCAAATGGTTGTAGCAGCTTCTCAAGATCCAGAAATTATCGAATATGCGAAGGCTGCGGGTGCAAAGGGAGTCAATCTATCTGGAATTTGCTGCACCGCCAATGAAATTTTAATGAGGCAAGGAATTCCTGCAGCAGGAAATTTCCTTCACCAAGAGTTAGCCATTCTTACTGGTGCTGTAGAAGCCATGGTTGTTGATGTGCAATGTATTATGCAGGCGTTGGTGAAATTGGCAGAAAAATTTCACACCAAAGTTATTACGACATCACCTAAAGTAAAGATAAAGGGTGCGGTGCATATTGAATTTGATGAGCATAGAGCCTTGACCATTGCTAAACAGATTTTAAGGACTGCGATTGATAATTATAAAAACCGCGGTGATATTCAAATACCAAAAGCAGTAGAAGATTTAATCCCCGGATTTTCTCATGAGTATATTAATTATATGCTTGGAGGTACATATCGCGCTTCATTTAGACCGCTCAATGATGCGATTATGACTGGACGAATAAGGGGTGTGGCAGCAATTGTTGGCTGCAATAATCCTCGCAGTAAACAGGACTATCTACATACTTATGTCACCAAAGAATTACTAAAAAATGATGTATTGATAGTAGAAACTGGCTGCGGCGCAATTGCTAGTGCTAAATTAGGTCTCATGTTAGGTGAATCGGGCTTGGATCAGGTAGGACCAGGTTTAAAAGAGATATGTGAAACGATAGGAATTCCACCAGTTTTACATATGGGTTCTTGTGTTGATAATTCTAGAATTTTAACTGTTTTAACTCAAATGGTCGAAGAAGGCGGTCTGGGGAATGATATTGATCAGATACCGGCAGTTGGATTAGCGCCGGAATGGATGAGCGAGAAAGCTCTCTCGATTGGTACTTACTGTGTTGCATCGGGTGCGTATGTAATTTTTGGAGGGTCATCCCCCATAAGCGGAATGCCAGATCGGGTATCTGACAGTGATATTGTATTACGTTATATCAGTGAGGGTTGGGAGAAGTTATACGGCGGAAAAATGGAATTTATTGCTGATCCCGATGAGATGATTAGACGCACTTTAGCGCACATTGATAAAAAACGCTCAGAATTAGGATTGCCGGCATACAATCCAGAGAAATTTGGAAAAAGCGGCGATCGAAAAATACTTGCCTTCGAAAAAATGTCAATCGAAGAACAACGCGCATCACTTTATGGTTTTGCTGCACATTAGGAGGTGATCAATGTCTCGCTACATTGCAACAAGGGCAATAAGAGGCGCTAATGCTTTAGTTCAAGAAGCTGATTTAATGCTTAAAAAAGCATTGAAAGAGAAGGGTGCCGATACTGCAGTATCTTTTCCAAACACAGCCTATTATTTACCTGTTATCAATGGAATGACGAATATCCAGGTGGAAACCTTAGGTCAATTGGAAGCAGTTGTTAAACATGCAAAGGATTTATTACATCCTATGCCCTCAGAAAATCGTTGGACACCATACCTTGGTGAAACACTGGATTGTGGCATGGCTACCTTGTTGGCTGCAGAGACTATTGAGGCCATTCGATTTGTTTATGGGCAACAGCCTGAACCCATGCCAGGATTTCATCTCGCGGGTGGCACCTCCTTTACAAGCCCGGATAAGGGAGAAAATAGTAGCTCGCTGGATGGGCACCTTAATGGACCAATTGATGATATTCAATTAAGATCTTGGGGAATCCAATTAGTCGATGGACGCATGCCTGGATTTGCAGCAATTGTTGGAGCAGCTAAATCGAATGAAGTAGCGGTAAAAATTGTACGAGAACTTCAACGGCGAAATATCTTATGCTTTCTTTCGGGGAATGTAAATGGTAGAAGCATCATCCACCAATTGATAGAAGAGGGCGTAGAGTTAGGATATGATACATATACTGTTCCATTTGGAACAGATACCATCAGCGCAATTTATGCATTGGGATTTGCTGTAAGATCGGCTTTGACTTTTGGAGGATTAAAAGGCGGGCAGGCTCGAGAAATTCTATTATATAACCGTGAGCGTGTTTTTGCATTTGTTTTAGCATTAGGAGAAGTCGATGATTTAAAATACGCTGCTGCCGCTGGCGCCATTAACTTTGGTTTCCCAGTAATAGCTGATACGGTAATTCCAGAAATTTTACCCACC
>JAAZNS010000122.1 GCA_012798185.1 Chloroflexota bacterium
ATGGTCAGGTCGGCGGTGAAGTTGGTGTCGAAAACGCCGTCGAAGCCGCATTCGCGCAAAGCGGTGTTCATCTCGAAAGTGAAGGCATGCCCGGGTTCGACGCCAAAGCATTCGCCGATGGCAGCGCGAGGCGCCGGCGCGGTTTGTATAACCACATGTTTTTGAGGATCGTCGATCGCTGCCCAAATCTCATCGGTCTGGTCAACCGCTTGCAAAGCCCCTGTCGGGCAGCGGTTAACACACTGTCCGCAATTGATGCAAACCGCGCCGCCTAGCGGTTTATCCATGAAGGTGGTGACAAACGACTGGTTGCTGCGGTTGGCAACTGTCAGGCAGCCCACATCCTGAAGAGCCATACAAGTGCGCACACACCGGCGGCATAGGATGCATTTGTTCATGTCCCGCACGATGGAGTAGCTAGAATTATCTACCACAAAAGCCGGCTCTTTGGGGGCTCCAAAGGGGAGAGAGTCGACTCCGTATTCCATCGCCAGTGTGCGTAATTCACAGTTGCCGTTCCGATTGCAGGTGTAGCAATCGCCATAGTGCTTGGAAAGAAGCAGCTCAAGGATTTGCCGGCGCGCCTGGCGAACTTTACGGGTGTGGGTGTGCACTTTCATCGGCTGGGTAATGGGGAAAGCACAAGAAGCCTGGAGCGTGCGCCAGCCTTCCACTTCTACCACGCATATCCGGCAAAGACCGGCAGCTTCCAAATCGGGGTGAGCGCACAGGGTGGGGATGTCGATGCCTAATTGTGTGGCAGCATCCAATATCGTAGTACCCATAGGAACTTCGATATCCTGACCATCTATGGTCACGGTTACTTTAGAGCTAGTTATATTCTTTATTGATTCTGCCATAGTGTTTCTCTTTATGTGGGGATTCATTATGCAATCGATGCGGGGCAACCGATCAGCTCATCTTTGAAATTTTTAACAATCGATAAAAAAGCATTGGGAGAAGATTGTCCGAGACCGCACTTGGAGGCAATCTGCATCGTTTCACCCAAGGCGCATAATTCGTCCAAATATTTCATTGAACAGGTGCCTGCTTCCAGTTTTTCGAGACCCTCTAATAGCTTTGCGTTTCCTTCACGGCACGGGGTGCATTGACCACAGGATTCATCAACGAAGAATTCCATGAAGTTTTTAGCAACATCGATCATGCGCCTTTGCTGCCCGATCACGATGATCGAACCACCTGTAGCCACATCTTCGAAGGCGATGGTACGGTCAAACTGGCTGGCAGGGATGCATTGCCCGGCAGCGCCGCCAATTTGCACGGCCTTAGCATCACTTCCGCCAACGATTTCCAACATTCTGGCAATAGTTATTCCCCAAGGTAATTCATAAATGCCAGGTTTTTGGCAATCGCCGGAAATTGATAGGATTTTCGGCCCAGCAGACTTCTTAGTGCCGATCCCATTAAACCAATCGGCGCCTTTAGCACAGATGGCTGATACCCAGGCAAAGGTTTCGACATTATTGACAATCGAAGGTTTGCCGTCGAAGCCATTATCCACCGGGAAGGGCGGGCGGTTACGGGGTTCACCGCGTTTGCCTTCCAGCGATTCGATCAACGCGCTTTCTTCACCGCACACGTAAGCGCCGGCGCCCATGCGGATCTCAATATCGAATGAGAATCCCTGTTTGTCCATTATATTGGCACCCAATAACCCTTTCTTGCGGCGCTCCTGCAGCACATTCTCCAGGTGATTTTTTAAATATAAATATTCACCGCGCAGGTAGAGAAAACCTTTGGACGCACCGATCACGTACCCGCCAATTGTCATGCCATCAAAGACCAGATCGGCAAATTCTGAAAGCAATAAACGATCCTTGAAAGTGCCTGGCTCTCCCTCGTCAGCATTACAAATAACAGTTTTTTCGTCACTTTTGACGGCTGCCGCCAATGTCCATTTAAGACCGGTAGGGAAGCCAGCGCCGCCGCGCCCTTTGAGCTGCGAATCGGTAATGATTTTAGCTACATCCGAAGGAGCTTTTTCCAAAGCAGCTTTCAACACCTGACCGCTAGCAATGCTCGAAAAAGTAAATTCATTGACATTACTAGCTTTAATCAAACCATTGCCGTTGCTGCGACCTCCGCAAGTGCTCTGGCATTCGGCAATGATTTTGCTAACCTGAGCTGGGGAAACGCGGGTATACATCCGACCGTTTACCATCATTGCCGGACCCTGATCGCACATTCCCAAGCAATTCGTCCACTCCAACGAGAACTTACCATCGAGAGAGGTTTCACCAAAAGCAATACCCAGGTCATTTTCAAGCTGCTGTGCTAATCGTTCCTTCCCCGCCATATCGCATGAAAGCGAGCGGCATACCCTAAAAACAAATTGACCTTTCCGTTGATCGTTGAGGAAGGAATAAAACGAGACAACGCTGTATACTTCCGACGGATGCAAATCCAGACAATCCGCCACGATCTGCATGGCAGGTTCCGAAATATACGAGTAGCTCGTTTGTATTTCCTGGAGTATGGGAATAAGTTTATCCCTGGTATGCCCACACTTATCTAACCAGTTCGCAATATCCGACTTGAGGCGTTGTTGTTCTGTGACAAGCATGTTCTTGTTATTCCTTTATATTGAGTTTTTAATCCAAGATTGCAATGACTCCATCAACGAATACTATACTATGCAATAGTATTCGTGATCTCAATTTATTATAAAACACTGACAAAACTACTGCAGTACAATTCACAAAAATATTACTTTCTGTCGCTAAAATGAGGAATATCGTAATATATTCTCTTCTATGTATAAAATCTAGGAATCATTTTCTTTTCCTCTATCGTTATTTGATAAGATAAAGATTATCGATTGCTATTTATGCAGATGATTTGTTTATTCTTCTTTATGGCAGGCTTCTAATTCTTTCACCAAGAATATTACTGCAGGTCTTTTGTACGATCAAAATACGTTGTATGTAATAAATGATGCGCCAGTGAGCTGAGCGGCTTTTCAAGGAAATTCGCATATAAATCTTTGATTTCTGGATTTTCATGGCTCATGCGAATATTGCAAATCTGTCGGTCATCGATATTTAATCCTTGTGCTCGAGCCTTGCGAGATACCGTGTTGGTTGGAATCGGTTGTCCACCGCCGCCAATGCATCCTCCTGGACAAGCCATGAATTCAATGAAATGGTATTGGGAAAATTCCCCCCTGCTCCGCACCGATTCGCATACTTTCCTGACGTTATTTAATCCATGAGCAACAGCAACTTTTATGGTTTTATTCCCCAGCGGCAATGATGCACACTTGATTTCCTCCATATTCTCCAGATCGGTAAATTCCAAAGGGCTTGGCGGCTGCCCGGTTAGCAAAGTGAGAGCAGTACGCAATGCTGCTTCCATTACTCCCCCCGTACGGCCGAATATTGGTGCTGCACCGGTGTAATTACCCAGCAGCGGATCGGCTTCCTCATCCGGTAATTTAGCCAGGTCGATTCCCGCCATTTTCAACAGACGCGCGAACTCCCGTGTGGTAAGCACGATATCATTATCTGGAAAAGAGTCGTAAACGGATTGCCGTTGAATATCCTCCCAATACTCATTGGCATGCGCCATTTCCGGCCTTGTTTGTTCAAATTTCTTCGCTGTGCAGGGCATTATCGAAATAACCCTCATTGTGGCAGGGTCGACATCGAGCGACTTTGCCCCAAAG
>JAAZNS010000123.1 GCA_012798185.1 Chloroflexota bacterium
ATTGATACCGCTCGCGTTGTTTCAATTCTGCCTGCCTGGTTTCAGCAGAAGATTGCTGCTGGCGTAAGCTGTTGAAAAGACGAGCGTTGGAAATTGCCAGTGCAATCTGATCGGCAATGGCATTGATCGAGTTGGTTTCTTCCTTCGGTGAAATTAAGCTGTCCTGAGGGCTTTCAATAACCAATCCGCCTAAAGTTTGGTTCCCGCGGCGAAGAGGGGCATAAACGCGTGTCGAGTCATTAACACCTGCCTGCCGCGGTGCAGCAGCACCATCGCTGATATTCCAGGTACCATAATGAGTTTGACCACTGCTTATCGGATCTGAAAGATAGAGACTGAATTTTTTATAGCCCAGTGAATTTTGCAATGTGTCCACAGCAATCTGGCAGATTTCTTCTTCATTGAATGAGGCGGAAAGTTTCGCCATAAGCTGTAAGATGATTTCCTTGCGCTTTGCAGCCTGTTTTTGCGCCTCAACCTGCTTATCCAGCTGATACTGCTGTTTGGAAATTTGCCGGAAGCTGATTTCAACAATCGCCACAGATACCAGTAATAACACAACCCATTTTATGACCAAGCTTCCAGGGTTTTCCCCCTTGATTAGGTCATAAATCGCTAACGCAATGGTTATAAGGAAAATTACACCAAAAATCACCCATTTGAGCCGAGAGAAGGCGCTTTCAGTTTGACGACCAGCTTCCATACAGGCGGTTAATCCCCTTTCAAAGGCATGAAACCTCGCCCAAGGATTTCTTGCGCCGGAGTCACGATAACGAAAGCATTGACATCCTCCTGGCGGACAAGGGTTTTTAAATAGTTTACCTCAGTTATAGTTAATGCGCAAATTAATATCGTTCGAGCTGTTTGAGTGTACATACCCTTCCCATCCCAACCGGTTACGCCACGGTTCAGATCTTTGAGGATACGCTGGCTGATTTTTTTGGGTTTATCGGTAATAATCGTAGCTAGTAATTGTTTTCGCTGCCTCGCTGCACGATACCAGGGACGTTTTGGCTCCGCCTGAGCAGACACGCTTGATTCCGCAGGTGCTGCGTGCATTTCTGCACCAAAACGCGGCAGCACTTCGCCCGTAGCTTGGTGCATGGTCAGGGTTAATAATCCAATCAGGATCAATATGGAATTGAATGTAACACCGAGGAGCAGGATCGCCCAGCCAGGGATATTACCGATTGCTGCATTATTAAAGAATTCCGCCCAAGATGTAACGATTTCTGGGAATAATGCTGTCTTTGCCACCCAAACCATAGCAAGGATTAGGTAAATCCATAAATAATTCCGTCTGAAACGTCTGCCAAAAGCCTCCCACATGGTAATGGGAAAATCGGGGTGAAGTAAATTTTCTGCCAGGCTTTCTGCCCAATCGGGCGCCGGGTGAAATGGCGGTACCAGCATGGACGCAAAAAAATCTGTTTCCATTAAACGGACGCGGAAGCTCCACAGCTCATAATAGCGGTACCGCCGCGCTTCGATAAAAAGAAATAGAGTGACCAGCAGGGAATTTAGGATAATGACGCCGTGATGACTCGTTTGACTGAAGGCAATGGTGATAGCAGCTCCAGTGGTTATCACCGCCCAATTGGTTGTAGTATCCAGGCGCTGACGCCAAATATTGGCGCGTGAAATTTCTGCGCGGAAGAAATGCACCATGGCGGTGGTGAACTCGCTTGGCCGGAGCCGGTAACCACGGAAGGTCCAAACGGGTTCAACCCCAGGCGAGGGCGGCTGGGTGTAAACCTGATCTGAAGGCGGAACATCTGCCGTTGGAGAATCGGTCACTGCGCTTAACCTATCCTGTTTTTTTTATTATAAGCCAATAGTACTCAGACAGGTTAAATAATTACCCGATAAAAATGTTGGGTACAGGCTGGTTAACCCCTCTTGCGCTCCCCTCTTGATTAGGGTATGCTTAATGCCATCAGGGAGTGGTTGAATCCCGGTGGATTCCCCGGTCTTCAAAACCGGTGGTGGGTCGCGTTGCGAGCCATGGTGGGTTCGACTCCCATCCGCTCCCGCCTGGATTTTGAAAATTGTTGCAATTATTCAGATTTTGATAAAAAAATCTCGTAAGTGAGGTATTACATTCACTAAAACTGGCTGAATAGTTATGGATTGTCTTTCATTATTATAAGATCACATTTCGAAAGCTAGTCATACGATCCTTATTCGATATATTTTTCATTGTATCCTCATATAAAAAATGTTCTCCAATGAAATTGATACCTTAACTCCCATTATTAATCGTTTTTTATCGGTAGATGACATAACGCTGGGGGATTCGAAATCTCCTTATCTAGTGCGTTATCGCGGATTATTGCGAATGGATTCAGCTGAAGCTTACGACCAGCTGGCTGAATTACTCCATCAGCGCAACATCACGCCGCTCTTTCGCAAAGAAGGCAACCGCCATGTTATTTTCCTTACCTCGGGGGTAGCCAAAGAACGTAAGCCCAAATTATGGCTGAATTTGTTATTGATTTTACTGACCATATTGAGCGTATTTTGGGTGGGAATTCTCCATGCTGTTTCCTGGGAGATGACCGGTGTAACCTCCCTTGATTTGAACAGTCTGAAACCCCATCTGCCTTCGATCATCCTGGGGGCAATGGCATTTACCGCCAGTTTACTGGGCATACTGATGGCGCACGAGTTTGGGCATTACCTGATTGGTAGGAAAAACGGTGCCCAAGTAACCCTGCCCTATTTCCTTCCCATGCCGTTTCCTCCATTCGGCACATTGGGTGCTTTCATCTCCCTCCATTCGCCGCCCAAGAACAAACGCGTTTTGCTCGATTTAAGCCTTGCCGGACCATTATCCGGACTTATCGTTGCTGTGCCGGTATTAATCTTGGGTTTGAGCTTATCACGAATGAACACTTTACCCGGCAGCCTCGAAGAGGCACAGGGATTGATCCTGGAAGGTAACTCCATCTTATATTTGGGATTAAAATATTTGGTTTTTGGCAGGCTGCTGCCCGAACCGATGAATTATGGCGGAATGCCGCCTCTATTATATTGGCTGCGCTATTTTTTCACCGGATCACCTTTCCCCTTTGGCGGGACCGATGTGATGATCCACCCTGTTGCTATGGCAGGATGGGCAGGCATTCTGGTGACGGCTCTGAATTTGATCCCTGCCGGGCAATTGGATGGAGGTCACCTGATGTATGTGTTGGCAGGTAAACGAACCAATAGTTTGCTGCCTTTCATTCTGGGCGGTTTGGTTTTGTTAGGTGTCGTGTGGAACGGATGGTGGTTGTGGGCATTTCTGATCTTCCTTTTTGGGCGCATGCATGCCGAGCCGCTGGATCAGATTACCGAGTTGGACGCTCCCCGGCGGATGCTGGCTTTAATCGGTTTGATCGTTTTTATTCTGGTGTTCACACCGGTGCCGATGCTTTCGATTGGCGCCGGATTTTAACCCTGATTATTACAATGCAGTAAGGTCCAAAAAATAACATGACCGATGAGGTGATGCTGAACGAAGCCATCGAAGCCATTCGGCAGGGACAACGGCAGAGAGCACGTGATTTATTAACCCGCCTGCTGCGCAGCGATCAGAATAATCCAAACTACTGGCTGTGGATGAGCGCAGTGGTAGATACTACCAAAGAGCGCGTCTTCTGTTTGCAAAATGTGCTGCAATTCGATCCAGAGAATAAAGCTGCTAAATTAGGGCTGGTAATGGCAGGAGCATTGCCAGCACAGGAATCCTCAAAAACACCTACCCCGCTGAAGCGCAAATGGGAAGTGTCCCTTCCCAGAGAAACCGCGGGAGCGAATTTAAAAAAATATCTATCCAACCCTGTTGTCCGGCTGGCAGGATTGATTTTGGCTGTACTGATCATTGGAGGCGGATTTTTCTTCTGGTATACCTTCTCAAACAGACCCAGCATGGTCATCCTGCCCACTCCTACCGACACACCGCTGGTATACCCAACTTTTACCGCCACACCCACCTATATTGGATATAAGGAGCCCACCGCCACCAGCACCCCAGCAGTGATCTCCGGCAGCCCTACGCCATTATGGATGCTGCTGGAAGCCACGTATACCCCCACTCCGTTATACGTGGATACGCCGCACCCCCGCAGTGAGGCTTTCCGAATAGCGAAACAGGCATTTTTAGAGGGCGATTGGGAAAGAGCGCTAGATTTCTTTAACCAAGCGCTTGAGGTCGAACCACAAGCTGTGGATATTCAATACTATATAGGCGAAGTTTATCGCTTTTCCGGCCAGCCTCAACGGGCGCTTCAGGCATATATGCGGGCAATGGCTATCGATGGCAATTTTGCCCCGGCTTTTCTGGGGAAAGCGCAAGCGAATTTAATGATTGACCCAAAAGCCGATGTAGAAAAAGATTTAAATAAAGCCATCAATCTGGATAATGCTTTAACCGAAGCGTATTTGGCGCGCGCTCAATATTACAGCAATAGTGCTCAAGAGGCAAAAGCACAAAAGGATTTTCAAACCGCCAGCGAACTGGCACCTAATTCACCGCAGCCTTACCTTTATCAGGCTCAGGCTGCTTTGAAAAACGGTGATGCTCAGACAGCTTATGAATTTGCACAGAAAGCCTATGATTTAGACCGTACCATGCTCCCGGTTTATCAGGTATTAGGTGAAGCAGCTTTACTCACTGGTGATTATCAAACTGCCCGTCAAATGCTGGAGATGTTCCTGCTCTACCAGCCTAAAGAAGCAGAATCATGGTTATTGCTGGGGAGGGCTTATGCGGGGTTGGGCACTTCCGCTCAGCTATACAATCATGTTAAGCCAGCAGGCACTCAGGCAGATTTCGAAAAAGCCATTGAAGCGATCAACCGCGCCATGGCGCTGAAAAGCAATTTACCTGGCATCAACCTTTACCGGGGATTGGTTTACCTCTCCCTGGGACAAGGACAAAATGCAGTGAACGAATTCGTGGACGCCAAAGAAATCGAAAGCGACATTATCAACGCTGGGAAAAAATCCACCCTCCGCTTCCCAATCACCCTGGGATTAGGACGGGCATTATTATTAACTGAACGTACCGATGAAGCTTTTGGTACCTTAAACAGCGCAGCCGGTATTGCAGAAGATGATCTTCAATTGGCTGCAGTGTATTTATGGCGGGCGCAGGCTGCCGAAAAACTGAACAGAGTGAAAGAAGCAGTAAAAGATTGGCAATCCTTGATGGAAATGCCTAAAGACTCTATCCCCGAAAATTGGTTCACTATTGCTGCTGAGCACCTTAAAAATCTCTCCACCCCTACACCAACACTCAAAGTTACCTTCACCCCTGTGCTCACAAAAGAATTGACAATAACGAAAACATCCTCGTCAACTATCCAAATCACGAAAACAACCAGCATCAGAACCACACCCGAGATAACGCCAACGCCATAATTATGGTCGATTTCAAGCCCTCCCTACTTCCTTCCCTAAAAGAAAGACGCCAGGGTGCTTTCTTGAAACAGCAGAGGAATCGGTGGCTGTTTATCATAGCAAATATTGCTGGCGGATTATTATTGGGGGTGGCATTATGGCTCGCTTTGCCGCGCGTCCCCTGGCTTGCCACTGCATTGCTGGTCGCGCTGGTCGCTGCGCTGATCACGGTTGCCATGTTAGGTTACCGGGTTTATCAAACTCAGGTCAATCTGCGCCGGCGGTTGAAAGAACTTTCCACCCTCAACCAGATCAGCCAGGTCTTAAGATCTACGCTGGAACTGGATAACCTTTTAGCCATATTGCAGCTGCAAGTGCGACAGTTTCTGGGGGTGGATAACTTCTATATTGCGCTGTATGACCAAATTGAAGAACGTTTGTGGTACCCCATTGCCGTAAAGAATGGCCAAAATGTTTTCTGGCCGCCGAGAAAACTTACCGACCGATTGACCGACCGGGTGATCCATGACCGTCAGCCCATTTTATTGGAAAACCACGCTCAGGAACATCTCTCACGCATTGGACTTCCGGTTGGAGAAGATGCTCCCTATGCCTGGATGGGCGTACCCCTCATTGCATCTGAACGGGTTATTGGCTGCCTGGCAGTTTTCACATATCAGGAAAATGTAGAATTCACCAATTCGGATTTAATTCTGCTGGAAACCCTATCTGGGCAGGTTAGTGTCGCAATAGAAAACGCCTTGCTCAAAAAAAAGGCTCAACAAAGCGCCAGCCAATTGGAAACGATGAATAAGATCCTCTCGCTTTCAAACAGCAGTATTAACCTGCAAGATATACTGGAAAAAATCTGCCTTTCGGTAACAGATGTGGCTGGCGCAGCACACAGCGCCATATTCATCGTTAATGAAGACTACAACGAAATTATACTGGTACAAAGCAGCCGTCTTTCCGAAGCATTCTCACGGTTATTTCAGCGCACTTCGATGGTGCAGGACGAACGTACCCGCTGCCTGCGAACCGGTCAGCCTAACCTGATTCCCGATCTCGTTGCATCCTCGCTGGGTACGAATTTTGTCACCGCATTGATACGCGAAGGCGTACGCGCCTGCGGAGATTTTCCTCTGATTACCCCCGAAGGGCAGGTAGGCTTTTTATCAGTGTATTACGATACAGCCCATCCCTTTAGCAATGAAGAGATCGAACTTCTGCAAACTTTTGCCGCACAAGCTGCCCTGGTGGTTTCTAATGTGCGGCTGCACGCACAGAGTGATATGGCGCTGGCGCGTCGCGCTAATCAGCTGACGATATTAGAAACCATTGGCAGACAATTAGCTGCGGCAATTCACTCGAATCGTTTATTTGAAATCATATTGGATTTCGCCATGGAATTTACCCATTCGAGCTGGGGCAACATTGCTATTCTTGATCCCGCCAGGCAAATCCTGGAATTTAAAGCCTGGCGGGGTTATGCCGTCAATCTACCGAATTTGCCCCTTTCTAAGGGAATTTGCGGAAAAGCTGCCCTTACCCGCCAGCCAATCAATTCACCCGATGTGGCTGCAGATCCAAATTATCTTGATTTTACTGAAGGGAAAGCCCGCTCTCAATTAAGTATTCCCCTTCTTCATGAAGGGCAGGTGTTGGGTGTGCTGACCCTGGAAAATTCTCTGCCCAATAGTTACAGCGTCAATGACCAGTCGTTTATTGCCCAACTGGCTAATCAGGCTGCCGTGGCGTTAGTCAATGCAATGTTATACAACGATGTTGCCTCGGGCAGGGAGCGTCTTTCGGCAGTCATCAATTCGACCCGCGAAGGTATTCTCATGGTGGATAATGGGGGCATTATAAACCTGGCAAATTCTTCATTCCTTCAATTAGCACAGCTGACTATGGACGAGCTGATTGGCAAGTGGCTCCCCGAACTGCCATCTCCCGCTTTCCAGGTATTAGGGTTCGACCGCACTACAGCCTTGGAAATCGTAGAAGCCTTGCGCCAGGGGCGTGAACCTGATCTTGCCCCCCAGCTGGTTCATCCCGATGAAGCCAGTAGGATCAAGGCTTTGGAAAGGTTTTCTTCGCTGGTGCGCAGCGCTAACAGCGAAATAACCGGCTGGATGGTTGTTCTGCGTGATGTTACCGAAGAACAAGCCCTCGCGCAAACCCGCCAATTCATCACCGAAACTCTGGTGCACGATTTACGCTCACCGATGAGCGCAGTGCTGGGTGCTTTGGATGTCATCCAGGAGTATACCCGCGGAACCGGAGATAATCAGCTCTACCGGGCTGTCGAAATCGCTGATCATGGAGCGCAGCGGGCATTACGACTGGTCGAAGCCATGCTGGATATTGCCCAATTGGAGATGGACAAGGAAAAACTCAACCTGGAACCGGTGGATCTGACTGCATTAGCAGTCGAGGTCATTGGAGAATTCACTTCACAATGCAACAGCTATGGATTAACCTTGCACACCAACCTCGCCGATGGATGTTCTCCGGTTCAGGCTGATCCATTGAAAGTCAGCCGAATTTTAGCCAACCTGCTCGATAACGCGGTTAAATATACTCCCAAGGGCGGGGAGATAGGGTTGTCTACCAGTTCGGTTGGTGATGAGGTGCACGTGAGTGTATTCGATACTGGCCCGGGGATACCTCCCGAATATAGAGAAAAAATTTTCCAACGCTTCAGCCAGGTGCCCGGTCAGATAGGCCGCAGGCGCGGTTCCGGATTAGGGCTGGCATTCTGCAAGCTGGCAGTAGAAGCCCAGGGCGGGCGAATATGGGTGGAAAATACGGAAAACGGGGGCAGCAGGTTTGTCTTTACGCTAAGAAAAATCTAATTCGATACCCAGGCTGTGCCCACGATGCTACTCAGTATGGTCTGTTACGTACTTGCAGTGCTATTCGGAGCCGCAGCATCTATTGGCTGCTTTCGTTTCTGGTCGATTGGCATTCCTGCAAGCTATACATTGATAACGCTGCTGAGGGTTGGTACGGTTGCTTCATCCCATTCCCAAAACGCTGTATTTTTAATGGGAACGCAGGAACGCACTATTGCATACAGCTTCTTGTTGTGTGTAATGGTATTAGCCATCCGCCTGCTGCAATCCATACGGGATGCAGTACCCCCGTCAAATGAACCTGGCAGATAATATTAACGCTGCCTATTGCAGGCATCCACCGTCATAAAATACCAGCCAACTCTTAGAAAAAAGTAAAAAATTTGTTAATATACTGGTTATCCTCTCTTGCCAAGGTATCTGGGGCGCGCTATAATAATCGTTTGTTATACCCTCATCGAAAAGGTAAGTTAGAGGTGTTTTATGCCAGTTTATACATACCGGTGTGAAAATTGCGGAATACAGTTCGAAAAACAACAACATTTTAACGACCTGCCTCTTACGCGTTGTCCTGAATGCAATAAAAAGACATTGCGCAAAGTGTACATGCCGGTAGGCATTGTATTTAAAGGTTCGGGTTTTTACGCGACCGACCATCGGTCACCTTCCGGCGGCGGACGAACCAGCCTGCCCAGCATTGACAAAACGGAAGATAAAACATCTGAAGTAAAAACCGAAACCAAAAAAGACACCGCCAAAACCGGCGACCTCGCCCCTGCAAAAGAAAAAAAATAGAATTTTTACTTACAACAAGGAAGCAGGTAATCAGAAATAATGTTGGAATTATTGGAATTAAAATTACGAAAATATTGGTAAATCCACGAATAAACGCAGAGACGCCTCCGCAAGTGAGGCGTCTCTCTTTATTGAAATCTATTTAATGAAATTTATTAATAAAAATTATGTAACTGTTCAGGCAGCATGGGCGAACTTCTGAGTTTGAGGTGTTTTCGGGTACGCAGAACCCTCAAATACCTCAAATTCGGAGCTTTTCCACCATTCCCTAAACGGTTACAAATTATTTTTTTTGGAGGCTGCTATGGACAAAAAGGCATTATTCGAACGCATTAAGGAAGATGAGGTTAAATTTATTTCTCTTCAATTTACCGATATTACCGGGGCAGTAAAAAGCGTGGATATCCCCATTCACCGACTGGAAATAGCTTTAGATGACGGGGTTTGGTTCGATGGCTCTTCGGTAGAAGGTTTTGCCCGTATTCAAGAATCGGATATGCGTCTTGTGCTTAATCCAGACACATACGCGGTCTTACCGTGGACTCCCGTGGAATATCGGCGGGCGCGCATATTCTGCGATATCTATCAAATGGATGGCAATCCTTTCCCTGGCGACCCGCGCGGCACCCTTAAGCGGCAGCTGGCTAAATTGGAAAAGCGCGGCTGGGTTTACAACGTAGGTCCCGAACCAGAATTCTTTCTGTTCCGGCACAACGGCACAGATATGATCCACCCTGTGCCGCACGACGTAGGGAGCTACTTTGATTTTTCCGCCCACGATGAAGCCGTGCGCGTACGCACCGAATTGATGGACGCCCTATCAAGTATGGGGCTCGAAGTGGAAATGGGACATCACGAAGTTGCCCTGGGGCAGCATGAAATAGATTTTCAATATACCGATGCGCTGCGCACCGCCGATAACGTGTTGACCATGAAATATACCGTAAAGGCTATTGCAGCCAAAAACGGACTGGTGGCTTCCTTCATGCCAAAACCAATTTTTGGCATCAATGGTTCTGGAATGCACTGCCATCAATCGCTGGTCGATACCTCTGGAAAAAATGTTTTCTTCGACCCAGTCGATCAGTATAATTTATCGCCAATCGCTTATGGGTTTATTGCCGGGCAGCTTGCTCATGCCCGCGCCTTCTCGGCAGTTACAGCGCCAACAGTCAATTCCTATAAACGCCTGGTACCCGGATACGAAGCCCCCGTATATATCGGTTGGGCACAAATCAACCGTTCGGCATTAGTGCGCATTCCGCGCTATACTCCGGGAAGAGAAAACGCAACCCGGGCAGAATTGCGCTGCCCCGACCCCACTGCCAACCCATACCTGGCGCTCACAGTCATGCTGGCAGCTGCCTTAGATGGCATTGACCGAAATCTTCCCTGCCCGCCGCCGCTTAATAATATCAATGTCTACCATCTCACCAAAGAAGAACGGATGGCGATGAACATCTCCGAGCTGCCGGGATCGCTTGCTGAGGCATTGCGTGAACTTGAAAACGATAAAGTTATTCAGGATGCATTAGAGGAAACAACTTACGAGGCTTTCCTGCGCGCCAAATGGGCTGAAGTGGATGAATACCGCCTGCATGTTACCGATTGGGAAGTGGAGCGCTACCTGGAAGTGGCGTAAATATCGACAGCCCCCGCAAATTGGGGGGTTGTCTGGAAGGTCATTATTGTCATGTTGAGCGAAGCGAAACATCCC
>JAAZNS010000124.1 GCA_012798185.1 Chloroflexota bacterium
ATACCAACCAGCCATTCAATCATGAATGTACGAAAAGCTGCTCATCAAATGAAAATCATTGCCTCGGGAGGGTTACGCACCGGCATCGATATCGCCAAATGTATTGCTCTTGGTGCCTCATTAGGCGGCATGGCAAATCCATTTCTCAAACCGGCTGTCGTTTCGGCAGAAGCAACCATTCAAACTATCATGCAAATGATGCAAGAAATCCGAGTATGTATGTTTGCCAGCGGTGTTGCTAATATTCAGCAATTGCAAAATACACCCTTGATTAAAGACTGATCAACACATTCGAAATAGGATAACTGATATGTTACATATTATGCCTCAAGACTTGAAACAGTCTATGCTCCCTGCCATTGAAAATGAAATGGAGGAAATTATCTCGCAGGTTGATAATCATGGCTACCAGCAATTTCACGAGATGATGGCATATCACCTAGGTTGGGTGGGAGAAGGTGCTGGCCCCGAGGCACGCGGTAAACGCTTCCGTCCCTTACTGCTTCTACTATCCTGTGCCGCAACAGGCAGCGGATGGGAAAAAGCATTACCAGCAGCTGCTGCAGTTGAATTACTGCATAATTTTTCTTTAATCCATGATGATATCGAAGATAACAGCCCTCTCCGCCGGGGCAGAGAAACCGTTTGGAAAAAATGGGGCATTCCCCAGGCGATCAACAGCGGAGATGCAATGCTTACTTTGGCACACATGGCTATGCTGCGTCTAGATAAATTTGTTCCACCTGATATTTTATTCCAAGCTGTCCGATTACTCCAGGAAACCTGTTTAAGACTTACCAGAGGGCAATATCTCGATATTGATTTCGAGAAACGAGAAAATGTATCTATTCAAGAGTATTGGCAAATGGTGGAAGGAAAAACTGCAGCGCTTATTTCAACATGTGCTTCGTTAGGCGCATTGATTGGCGGCGCTGAACCAAGAACCTGCCAACAATATCAAGATTTTGGTTTTTATCTTGGGCTTGCTTTTCAAGCTCAAGATGATCTTTTGGGAATTTGGGGAGATTCTGCAATAACCGGAAAATCCAATGAAAGCGATTTAATCTGCGGTAAAAAGACTTTACCAGTATTATTTGGATTATCCCGAAATGGAGAATTCGCTGCACGATGGAAACTGGGGAATATTCAACCTTCAGAGGTTTCACAACTGGCTGCGATGTTAGAAAGCGAGGGAGGGCTTACATTTTCCCAAGAAGAAACATCCAGATTGACCCTCCTCGCATTGGAACATCTTCAGCAAGCTATACCTCAAGAACCAGCCAAAGGAATTTTAATAGAAATAACTAATAAGCTGCTTAAACGAACCGGATAAACACCTGATTACCTAAAATTCTTCCCTTTTTTGTAATCCTAATCGCTCTCGTTTTGTCTTCACCCACCCATTCAAGCAATCCCCAATGGATTAATTCATCAATTTCCTGA
This sequence comes from Chloroflexota bacterium, assembly GCA_012798185.1. Taxonomy (GTDB): domain Bacteria; phylum Chloroflexota; class Anaerolineae; order Anaerolineales; family UBA4823; genus JAAZNS01. Next base: position 1,444 of record JAAZNS010000124.1, read on the forward strand.
TGATACATTTCTAAAAGAGTTTTTCCAAATCGATGATAAAAAGTGGAATCCGAAATGCCTTCCCTGGTCAATCGCAACCCCATTATCATCGTTTCTGCCATCTCATTCGCATAATCGATGATATCTTCGGAAAAAGTAGCAGGCGACCTTGGGAATTTAACTTCCGTGCGGTGTGTACACCGTATAATATACTCATCAATGGAAGCCACATTGGCTACACGCATTTTTCTCGCATAACCATGCGCCCCAGCTCCAAATCCTAGATAGGGCTTATTTTTCCAATACTGTAAATTATGATGGCACATCATTAATCCTTCATCTCCATACTTCGCCCAATTGGATATTTCATATTGTTTATATCCAGAATTTTCCAACCGTTCACCCGCCCATTCGTACATTTCGGCAGTCTTATCATTATCGATGACCGGCAACAACCCACCCTTATACCAACGCTCCAACAAAGTCCCGGGGTCGATTGTTAGAGAATATAATGAAAAATGTTCGGGGTGAATTTTTTCAGCAATTTCAATCGATCGCTTCCATGATTTTATGGATTGACCTGGTAATCCAAAGATTAAATCCAGATTGATATTCTCAAATCCTGCCCGGCGTGCCCAATTGATCGTCTTAATCACATCGATCGTATCATGCTGCCTTCCTAATAGTTTTAACTCTTCAGGAACCATAGACTGCATTCCCAGGCTAAGACGGTTGATTCCAATACGGCGCAATTCTTCTAGATATTGCAATGATAAGGTGCCAGGGTTTGCTTCCAATGTCACCTCTAAATTGTCAGCAAT
>JAAZNS010000125.1 GCA_012798185.1 Chloroflexota bacterium
CTCCTTCTGATGATAAACAAAAATCCTTCGCATCTTTTGGATATAAACTGGGTAAAAAGAAGAACCAGAAAATCCTGCCTGTTAGAAACCTGTAACAAGTATATCCATCTATCGTCTCTTCTACTGAAGACTAAATTGTTTTGTGTAAATAATTCATCTCGTTCAACACAAACATCATACAACCATATTGGTCAAATATACCTGTTTTTTTTGAAAGAAGCATATTTCGAACAATATCTTCGTGATCCCCGATGTCTAGATTTTCAAACATTTTTGCCGAAGCAACCGGCACTCTTCAAAGCATGGAAAGTTGAAAAAGTTTAAAATTAGCGTATTGAACATCGGAAATAATATACTGATCTCCAAGTCGAGTTATATCTAAATCCTGGATAGACTTGATTATTGGTGAAACATATGTTTCCCACATAGAAATAATTTGTTCACAATCACCACATAATAGATATTCCCTTATTCCTTTTTGTTCATATCTTGTTTTTCCTCTTGGAATCATGGAGGCGCGATGTTTTTCGTCATAAATGGGAAGAAATAAAAACTCAGGGATGATATGTGAAAAACAAAGCTTTTTGTCATTCTGGCATAATCTACATTTGTCAAAATAATTTTTCCCCATTATCATCCTCTGATCGCTAACAAGTGCATATAACCCAACTATGCCAAGTATTCATCTATATCCAAACCCAATAAATATTATTATCCGAGGCTGGCACACCTCCGCTCAATAAAGAGAAATCGTATCGATATTACATAAAACAAACTATTCCTCTCCCCTCCAAGCGCTGCCCGAATGAAACCAGGACTTAAAAATCCAGCATGCGGCGGGGAAAACCGCTTCTTCCCATCCTGGTCTTTTCAGGCTCTTCCGTCCATATCCCAGGAATGGCGGTGTGGCATTTTGGGCATCGCCCCTGTGCGGTGATGTGATAAGAAAGGATGGTGTAACCATACCGTTCGACCAGCAAATTCCGGCATTGGGGGCAATAGGTGTTCTCATATTCCTTAACGCGCCCCACCAGGTTCCCGACGTAGACAAAATTCAAACCCGCCTCCAAGCCAATCTCCGCAGCGCGGATGATCGTATTCGCCGGCGTAGCAGGAGAGCCGGTCATCTTGTAATCGGGGTGAAAAGCGGTAACATGCCAGGGAATATCCGCCGAAACCGATTTGATAAACCGGGCGGCGTCCATCAATTCGTCTGTGCTGTCGTTGAAGCCGGGGATCACAAGAGTTACCACCTCCACCCATAATCCCATCTCGTGCGCCATACGAATGCCATCCAGCACATTTTGAAGAACACCGCCGCACTGCCGGTATTGCTTATCCTGCATGGTCTTCAAGTCGATCTTATAGGCTGAGAGATACTGCCGCAGGTATTCCAACACCTCAGGCGTGGCATTTCCGTTGGAGACATACACACATTTAATCCCCTGAGCGACCGCCAGCTTGAAAATCGCAGCTGCCCATTCCGAGGTAATAAGAGGCTCATTGTAGGAAGAGGCAATCACCTGTGCTTTGCTGTGCAGCGCATAATCCACAATCTGCTGCGGTGTAATCCGGTGAATCCAGCGCACCGCTTCGTTAGACGCCGGATCGCGTAACACCTGAGAGGATAACGCGTTCTGACAGAATGCGCAATGAAAATCGCAGCCGAGCATGCCGAAAGTCAGTGCATCGGCACCACTGTATACATGATAAAAGGGTTTCTTTTCGATGGGATCGGCGTTGAGCCCGGCAACATACCCCCATGGTACATAAAGTTTCCCATCCCGGTTAAAACGAACCTGGCAAATACCGCGTCTTCCCGGGCGGATTAGGCAGCGGTGTCCGCAGGCATAGCAGCGCACCGCGCCATCGGGCAGGGTTTCGAATAACTCGCCCTCAGCGGTCATCGAATCAAGATATTCTTCAACCGTGGGCATCATCGATATTATTTTACCACTGCCATAATTTATGAAAGGGGTAAGTCGTGAATTGGGAGTGAGTATTGAACAGCTAACAGTAATCCATTGCGATGACGGATCATAAGTCTTTAGTGGGGGGAAAGAACTACTGGTTTGTCATCCATGATTCAATAAATTCAAATACTCGCTTGGCAGCAAACCCCACCCCCAACCCCCTCCCCGCATGCGGGGAGGGGCAGGGGTAGGGTTAAATTATCGTTTTACTTCTTATGATCCACACGATCCCTACCAAGTAACCATACTTATTTCGCAAGGCTGAGTTATAATTTTTTCATGCTTTCCCTTGTCATTCAAGCCGGCGGGCAATCCAGACGTATGAAACAGGATAAAGCCCTGGTGCCTTTCTTGGGTGAAACGCTCATCCAACGTGTAATCAGCCGGCTGGCATGTATAGCCGATGAGATCATCATCACCTCCAACCATCTGGAACAATACCAATTTCTTGGTCATCGATTAGTTGCCGATATAATCCCTGGCAGAGGCGCATTAGGCGGGTTATATACCGCGCTCAGTGCAGCTGCTTTCCCCATCGTTGCTGTAGTAGCTTGCGATATGCCATTTGCAAATCCGCAATTATTGCTTACCGGACGAAATTTATTATTATCGAATGATGCCTATGACGCAGTCATTCCCAATCCGCCCGGCGGAAGGGAGCCGTTCCATGCAGTGTACCGGCAGCAAACATGCCTGCCCGCTATAAAATCAGCGTTGGATGCCGGAAAGTGGCGCGCCGATGCCTGGTTCGATGAGTTGAACATCAGGTTTTTAAACGCCGAGGAAATCCAACGCGATGATCCCACAGGAATGGCATTTTGGAATGTGAACACCGTGGAAGAACTAAATCAAGCGCAAGAAAGGGCAAAAAGTCTATGAAGGTATATGGCGCAATCGAAGCTGGCGGATCAAAATTCATCTGCCTGGTCGGCATCGATCCGCAGCATATTCTAGAAGAAGCACGCTTTGCCACCACCATTCCATCTGAAACATTGTCCAGCGTAGTGGAATTCTTCAAACGGGCAGCTGCCGGAAAAAACCTGGCAGCCATCGGCATTGGCTGTTTTGGTCCTCTCGATCTAGACCCGCATTCGCCTTCATTTGGTTCAATCACTGCCACCCCCAAACCAGGATGGTCGAATACCCATATTCTCACCACACTGCAAGATGCTTTGCATACCCCGGTTGCCATCGACACGGACGTCAATGCCGCGGCTTTGGCGGAATACACCTGGGGTGCAGCGCAGGATATCGACCCTTTTGTTTACCTGACCATCGGCACCGGCATCGGCGGCGGCGGGATTGTCAACAGCGCCCCGCTGCATGGCTTGGTACATCCCGAAATGGGTCATATCCGCCTGCCGCATGACCGCCAGGCAGATCCGTTCGATGGCGTTTGTCCGTTCCATGGCGACTGCTTCGAAGGCTTAGCCAGCGGACCCGCTCTGCACAAACGCTGGGGGCAGCCGGCAGAAGAATTACCAGAAAATCACCCCGCCTGGGAGCTAGAATCACGCTATATTGCCCTGGCGCTTTCCGACCTGGTTTGCACACTTTCACCAAAAAGGATCATATTAGGGGGCGGGGTAATGCAAAACTTGAGCTTGTTTCCAAGGATTCGGGAAAACCTGATTAAATTTCTCAACGGGTATATTCAATCTCCTGAAATCCTCGGAAATATCGATGAATATATCCAGCCGCCGGCTTTGGGCAGCCGTGCCGGCGTGCTGGGCGCTTTGGCTTTAGCGCAATTCGGTTGGGGAAATTCGTAATGATGAATGCTTATGAGTAGGGGCTGCCTTAATAATCGATTTTGTCATGTCGAGCGTAGAAAAATATCTCTTGTCCCAATGGAAAGACCCTTCGCTTCGCTCAGGGTGACAGCTTACTTTGAAGACAGCCCCAATATTCTCAAATATTCATCCCCTTTCCAATTTTTGGGATTGCAAATATCGCACTTACGATTTTTATTCAATTCGTCATCAGTTCGAATAATATACACATATTAATATCTTTGCCATACACGGATGCTTGAAGATTTCAAAATCTGATTAGTTCCTTTTGCAGTTTTCAACTTTAAATTATCTCACCATTTTAAGCTTGATCAATCATCGACCCTGAGCACGCGATTCTTCAAATGATTCCCTTTGTTTTTCGATGAACTTATTATTTGACATCGGTTTTTTTAATGAAATCGCAGAATATCCTCAATGCAAACTATGTCACGAACATATTTTGGCATGACAATCATTTCATCAGCCGCTATCTCAGAAAGTCGATTAGGTAAAGACTGCCATATCGTAAACAAGCTTACCCTTTGGATTTCCATGCATGTGTGCATTGATTATTTCACTAAATTGTGAATTATTCTGATATGTAACCGTGGCAAGAAAATCTGCACCAGGCTTCGAATGGTCACAATCATTACGCCGTAAAGAATGACAGGGGATATGTTTTTATTCATGATGGAAACTATTCACCCCCCTTAAAGCTTGTGATTACTCACTTCTTTCCCCCGGCGTGATATACCGATTGCTCTGATAAGGTTTGATCTGATTATGCACGTTATCCTTGAGTATATTGCCCGAAACGTGCATCAGCGTATCTCCAAAATCGCTGTCTTTGCCCATGCTTGCCAGGCAGGGGTAATGGTGATGCAGCAAACCGGCTTTCTCCTCCGCTTCATCCACCGATATACCTATCAAATGCTGCGCAGCGTAGCGGGCGCAGCCACACACAGCGTCGCGTAAGACGAACACTTCTGAAATGAGACGGGTTTCTCCATCTACAATGATTTTGATTTCAGGCTGCCCGAAATAGCGGGCAAATTCGGCAATCAGCGGGCTTTCATACGAAATTCTTTGCCGTCGTGCCACCCCATAATCGTGCTCGGTTAATGAGCATAGCGGTTTAGGCGTGGCGCATACCACATCCATTTTTTCCAGCCATCCCCGTAATTGACGTGCCAGACCACGCGGCAGCCAGGCTTCGCTATCGATGGCAGCAATCACTGCCTTCGCCTCAGTCATACGGGCAATATCGGGCAGTAATTCTGCTACACCTTTATGCTCTGCAAAAGAAAGAATCAGATCGGCTTTGGGCAGCTCGGAAGGCAGATAATCCTCAGGATAATCGATCACCAGCGGGAAAATTTGAGGAGCCTCCCAAGTCTCGATCTGCCAGCTCGCTGGTCCAAATTGCTGGATATTCGCGACATGACGCGCCCCATACTCTCCATTGATGATTGCCAGGATATGCATCGGGCAAATTACTCACAATCTTCGGTTGCCAGATAAATTAATTGATCTTTTCAATAGATCGATAACTGACGACCAATCACTCATGATTTCCATGCGTATGGGCAATTTGTGCAAGCACCTCGCCAAATCGCTTCACCTCTTCCGGGGTGTTGTAATGGACGGGACCAACCCGTACCATCCCGCCGCTGTCTTCCAAACCCAGGCGCTCGGTGACCGATACTGCATAATAATTGCCATCCCACACATAAATATTTTGCTTATCCAATGCCTCTGCTACCTTCCTCGGGTGCATCCCTTTTAAACGGAAAGCAAAAGTGGGCACCCTCTCGGCAACCCGATCAGGATCGCGCAATCCGTATATCGTAATGCCTGGAGTTTCCTCTAAAATATCCAAAAGCATCCGGCTGATTTGATGCTCATGGTTTTGAATCGCCAGCATGGCTTGTTTCAAATGCAGCCGCCGCCCCTGAAATTTCCACGGGGATTCCTGCGGGAGAGGTTCACCAAAAGTCTGCCCCACCCATTCCAGATAGTCTACCGCCCCCAACACGCCCGCCAATCCTTCGTGGTTTTGCGTACCGGTTTCGAATTTTCCCGGGGGTTCATTCGAAGCAGGGCGAACCTTGTAAGGAAAAAGCTCTTCTAATAACGCATATTTCCCATATAGGATTCCCGCATGCGGACCAAAGAATTTATAAGCAGAACAAACCAAAAAATCACAATCCAACCCCAGCACATCGATCGGTCCATGGGGGGCGTATTGCACCGCATCAACATAAACTAACGCACCAACATCATGAGCCATGGCGATGATCTTCTCGAGCGGGTTGATCGTTCCCAAAGCGTTTGAAGCATATCCCACCGCTAATAGACGCGGCTTTTGATCCAGAACTTGCTGCATGCTATCTAGATTAAGCGTTCCCTCCTCCGGGTGAAAATCGACCCTCAGCACCTGCACACCGCGGTCGGCGGCAGCCAGAGTCCAGGGTGTGATATTCGCGTCATGGTCCAAATTGGTCACGGCGATTTTTTCCCCCGCTCTCCAGGCGCGGGAAATGGAGCGGCTGATATGCAGGGTCAGGGTGGTCATATTGGCGCCAAAGATGATCTCCTCAGCCCGGGAGGCATTAAGCAGTTCTGCCATCGCTTGATGCGCTTCGTGCAACAAGGCATCGGACGCTCGGCTGGTGGCAAAAGCACCATCATGATTTGCATTGCACTCATTTAAATATCGAACCATGCGGTCCAATGAGGGCTGTGCAATTTGTGTCCCGCCTGGATTATCGAAGAAAATCGCTGGTCGGTTTAATGCAGGGAATTGTTTACGGATGAGATCGATATTCAAATCCATTGGTTTGCTCCATAGTTCAGGAATAAAATTGAGATTATTATAATATGAATAAGTTTTCTGCTTAAATGCAGATGCCTGGGTGAGGGGGGCACCCAAGCATCTGCAAACACGATATTACCATAAATTTATAAAAAATGGAAATTAATTTCTGACAAGAATGTTAAAATTTATGGAGAATATCTTTATGAGATGATTAATATCTTGGCAATTAAAGCGTCAAACGCCTGGGTGAGGGGGGCACCCAGACGTTTGACATTTATATTATATATAATATCGTCAAAAAATCAAGAGGCAGTTTCTGATATTTTGTTTAAGGCGCCCCAGGGGGGAGTCGAACCCTCAACCTCGGCCTTAGGAGAGCCTCGCTCTATCCTTTGAGCTACTGGGGCGTACTGCGCATTATAGCACAGAGCAAACGCTTTTTATCCTCCGGCACTTTTGTTTTTCGCATCAGGTAATCACTGCCAAAATCCACATTCAATTCAACCCATATCAGCAAGTGGTCAGACATTTTGCAGGTGCGCCAATTTCGGTATTCCTTTTCGTCCATTTCCGGTTGATAGAAAGAGTAGTCTTCATCACGATAAATTTATTCACGCCCGCCATATTTTACTCCGCCGAACTCGTTATTTTATTCTCAATCCTCCCCGCACAATCATCCTTTTTCGATAGCCGATATTCTCTTCTCTAAAACCGCTTTTTACAATCTATCACGCATTGTTCACTATTCACGTTTTCATGATTACCACGCGTTACTCTCGTTTCTCCTTCTCGCGATGAGGGGTAATGAAACCCTTGATTTTCTCCCAAATATTCCACAGAAATTGCCCCCATTTCTTCCAGGGTAACTCGGGTGGTTGTGGTCTTGCTTCCAACCCTACCCACGGGTCGACATCCAACATTTTACGCAGCATATACCGGCTTATCAGCATAAAGGTAGCCAGTACCGGTGCTGCCAATACTAAACCAATCAGCCCGATCAACCGGGCAGCAATAATTGCGGTGACTAATAATGCAGCCGGGTGCACACCTAAAGACTGCCCCAATACGCGCGGACTGATCAGGTTGTCGAATATCTGATCCAGGATGAAGCCCAAACCAACCACCAGCAGAGAATAATAGATTTGAGACATCCCAAAATAATTCCCCCCCTGGAAATAACTGACTAATATTGCCACCACCCATAAGATCAATGGGCCCAGGTAAGGTACAAATCGCGCCAATCCCGCCAAAATCGCAATGCCGATGGCAAAGCGCAACCCCAAAATACTCATCATCACCGCATAAGAAAGCATCACCAATAAAATGATGATCAACTGACCGCGTAAAAACGAGTTCCAGATATTGCGTAATTCCTCCCCCAACCGGCGAACATCACCCGAGTACCCCGGAATATCTACACTGACTAATTCATCGGAAACGCGCCGGCTTTCCGCTAATAAAAAGTAAGAAATCAATAGAATAAATAACGACCAGCTTATTGTCACTGCTGCACCACTGGCAAATGAGCTGATCAAACTGCCGGCTCTGCCTAACACAGGCTGCACCGCAGCGAGAATCTGATCGATGATATAGGTCAGATCATATTGAGCCAGGCTGAACTCAAAGGGACCCAGCTTATAACTTTGCTTTGAAAGCTCAGTTACCAGGTCGGGGATGGCGGTCACATTTCGTTGGATGAATCCGATCAGGCTTTGAATCTGTTGAATGATCGCCAATCCCGCTGCTGTAAATGAGCCAATCAGTAACAAAACAATGATCACATAAATTAAGTTGACCGACATGCGCCAGGTAAGGTTAAGTGCCTTACTCAACCGGGCAATAATCGGATGAAGCAGGTACGCCAGCATGAACGCTAAAATTAGCGGGCCAATGATGGAGCGGAAGGTGATCAATAAGGCGGCTGCTACTGCTACAAAAGACAAGCCTACAATTAACTTGGTAGTCGAGCTCCAATGAGGAGACGGAGAGGATTTTTCGTTCATGGCTTACCTCGATCAACATCGCTATGGTTGGGTATTTTTCGCTGAAACAACTTGCGCCACCAGTTGGGATTTGGCGGCGGAAGCGGCGATACAACACTATCGGGGAAGGCAGGTAAATCAAACAGGTTTGCGAATATGTAACGCCCAATCACCCTGGCTGATGCGATCGTTGGTGCAGCCAGGAAAATGCCTAAAACACCTGCCAGCACTGCCCCGCTGACAATACCCAAAATGACCACTAATGGTGGTAAATGCACACTGCGCCCGATAATGCGCGGGATCAGGTAATTCAGGTCGAATTGCTGGTAGATTAAATGCAACCCGATTACTATCAGCATAAAAGCCCAATTGGGCAAGGGCAGCCAGGTCGACCCCAGGGAAAGCGAAAGCACCGAAGCGGTTACCAGCCATATGCCGTGACCTACACTGGGCAAAAATTCTAATAATCCAGCAAATATCGCCATCGCCAATGGAAAGGGCAGCCCTAAAATCAAACCGATGATGCTGAACAAAATTGCCACCACCAGTGCCAGCATCAGCTGCCCGCGGAAAAATCCCGACCAGATATGGTTGATTTCACTCCGTAAATGGATGTAATCGTATCTATATAACGGGGGAATGATTTTTTCAAACCAATCGCGTAAGATCAAATCATCCTTAATGAGGTAAAACGAGACCACTACGATAAATATAACCCATACGACTGAGGTGATTATATCCCCCACCAGTTCCAGGGTCTGCCCAAAAACAGGTGTAAGAATTTCTTGCAGTGAGCCGGTCGCTTGCGTTACAAAATCGCTCAGATCGATCACCTGTCCGGCAATAATATAGCGGCGTCCAAGCAAATTCTCCACATTATCAAAAAAATTTTGGATGTCCAGGTTCAATCCCGAGATTTGCTCTGCCAAAGGCGGAATGATAAGCATCAGTACGCCGATAATAATCAGCAGTACGATGACATACGCCAGCAGAATCGCAATGGCGCGATGAATGCGTAATCGATTCTGGATCAGGTTAACCAGGGGAGAAAGAATATACGCCAGGATAAAGGCGATAATTAACGGTGCAATGACAGAGCTGAAGCGGTAGAGCAAGAAAACCAGCAGCCCTAGCAAAATCAAGCTTACAGCAAATTTCGTGGGGTCCGACCATCGCGGGCGTATTTCTGTCATACCCCCATTCTATACAGGTTGGGTGAAAATCGCAACACTCAAAAGCCGTGATTGGTTATTTGAGAGTAGTGAATTTTGAGCAATAAGTGAAGAAAAGCATGTTAAAGGGAAAATTAAGGACTGCTTTTCTCGAGTGGATACCCTGCATTTTCCCAGGCGATCATGCCGCCTTTCAAAGAGAATACGTCTGAGAATCCTGCCTCCTCTAAAATGCTTACTGCCTCTCTGCTGCGGTTGCCCGACCGGCAAACCACAACGATTTCTCGGTCGCGTGGCAGTTCACTTAAATTATTTTTCAATTCTGCTAAGGGAA
>JAAZNS010000126.1 GCA_012798185.1 Chloroflexota bacterium
TAAAAGAAAAAATCTTAGCTGCGCATCGTTCAGGTTTGAAAACGGTTATTTTACCGGTTCGCAATAAAGAGGATCTTGAAGAATTACCAGAAGAAGTGCGTCAATCTATGAATTTCGTGTTTGCCAAAAGCGTTGAAGATGTTCTCAATGCAGCTTTAGAACCAGCAAAGAAAACACGATCAACAAGAAAACCATCAAATAAAAAGAAAGTAAACGAGAAATAATATGCCCAAAGTTATGATCATAGAAGATGACAATTCAATGCGTTTCCTTTTAGGGACATTGCTTCAAATGGAAGGATTACAAGTCATTGAAGATGATGGTTGCGGTGAAAATGATGCAATTATTGGAATCATGGAACATGAACTGCCCGATGCGGTCTATATGGATGTGCACATTGGAAATAAAAATGGGGTTGATATACTAAAACTGATCCGAAATACGCCTGCATTAAATTCTATAAAAATTCTCATGTCTTCCGGAATGGATCATTCTAATGAGTGTATGCAGGCAGGCGCCAATAGTTTTATCATGAAACCATTTATGCCAGAAGACTTGATTGCGGAAATTAAAAATCTTACTGCAAGTTAATCCTTTAATATTAGAATATTAATTTAACCAAAAATTATTCAAGAAAAGTGAGTTTGTTGTGGGAAAAAAGAAGAGCAGAGGCTCGATGCAGTGGTATATAGTGGATTTACATACCCATACCCCTGCATCGGCAGATTATCAGCAGCCGGAAATTCAATTCATCGATTTGCTATTACGCGCAGAAGCGAGAAACATCGCCATCATCGCGTTAACTGATCATAATACCGTTGCCGGGTATAAGCGGATGCAGGAAGAAATTCAACAGCTAGAGCTGCTTGAAAAATTGAAACGATTGCTGCCGGAAGAAGAAATTCAATTGCGGGAATACCGGCGTCTTTTGCAAAAAATCCTGGTTTTACCGGGTTTTGAATTTACCGCAACGTTTGGTTTCCATATTTTATCAATATTTTCTCCTGATAAACCAGTTCGTGAAATTGAGCATTTATTAATCGACTTGCGGATTCCGACTGATCAATTGGATTCCGGCTCCGCGACAATCGGCGCGTCCAGCGATGTCCTTACAGCATATCGGCTCATTGCAGAAGCTGGAGGATTAGTAATTGCGGCACACGCTAATTCAAATAACGGGATTGCCATGCGGGGTTTTCCTATTGGCGGGCAGACAAAAATTGCCTATACTCAGGATAAAAATCTGCATGCTTTAGAAGTGACCGACCTTGATCAAAAAGGAAGCCGCTCAACCGCAGCTTTTTTCAACGGAACAAAACCTGAGTATCCGCGGCGGATGCATTGCATTCAAGGCTCGGATTCTCACCGTTTAACGATTGATCCCCTGCACAAAAAAAATTTAGGGGTGGGAGACCGGGCAACCGATGTCCTTTTACCTGAGGTAAGTTTCGAAGCCCTATACGAGCTTTTTACCAGCCACGATTTTGCCCGCACCCGGCCTCATCGTCATAAAGAGGAGCCGGTTTATGATTTCATCAGAGCAGCCCGGGAAGAAGGTGCTAATATTGTGCAGGCTTTCCATGAAAGCATGGCTGTACGCGGCGGTAAAAGGTACGCTGTTTTAGCGGATATTTGTGCTTTTGCTAATACTAATGGCGGCACTTTGTACATTGGCATTAGCGATAATCCTCAAAAACCAGTAGTTGGCATTTTAGATGCAGAACAGTCTATGGCATCACTGGAGAAGGAAATTAGTGACCGAATAAGTCCATTGCTACAATGCACCTTAGACCTTCATGATGTTGCCGGAAAGAAAATCTTGCGTGTATTGGTGCCCCGCGGAGAAGATCCTCCCTATGCTGTTGATCAAAACAAAATCTATGTCAGGGCTGAAGCTGAAACGGGAATGGCAGTGCGAGATGAAATCGTGGAGCTGGTAAAAAGAGGTTTGTCATACATCATTCCAATTCAAGAACCAATGCATCCAGCTGTTGGGGAAAATCTCTCTATGATCTCTCAAACTGTAGATGAGGATGAGCAAGAAACGCCTCCACGTACAGGTGTCGAAGTGGTTGCTGTGCATTATTTAACCGATCTGCCTACATATACTATGCGGGATCTACGTAATGGGAATGTGGTAAAAAATGTGACTTTAAAATCCGCCCGGCGTTTATGGCATTATGCCATAACCTCGCATGCCAACCTGCCGGAGGATATTTCGAAAGCAAATATTGTCTGGCAGGGTGACTTTGGCTTGATTCGCCGGTATAAACAGGATAAAAAAGAAAGATATGACCTGATACAGCGCACTGGTTCATCTTACCGCTATTATTTTGGTGTTACCGAAGATGGAATTCATGGAGCATGGAAACAATTGGTGGGACAAGAGGAAGATTGATCATGACTTTACGCATCCGGAAATTTCAATTTCCTGAGGATTACGAACCAGTTTTTCGGTTATGGCAGCAGGCAGGGGAAGGGATTCATTTACGAAAATCGGATGAACCGAAAGAAATCCAAAAAAAGCTTACCCGGGATGCCGATCTTTTTTTGGTTGCCGAGAATGATGGTGAGATCATCGGTGCTGTGCTAGGGGGATTCGACGGGCGCCGCGGGTTAATGTATCATCTGGCGGTGAGCAAAGCCCATCGAAAAAAAGGCATTGGCAGTAAGTTGGTAGAGGAATTGGAAAAGAGGCTGCGTGACAAGGGTTGTCTCAGGTATTATTTATTAGTCACTCGTAATAATCTTGAAGCTATCCATTTTTATGAGCAACGAGGCTGGAAAAAAATGGATGAATACATTTTAGGGAAAGATTTGTGAAGCCATGAGCATTCGTTTTGCGATATTGACCGTTTCAGATCGTTCCTGGCGGGGGGAAAGACTTGACCTTTCTGGACCTGCGTTGGAAAAAGTTATCCTTGATAAGGGATGGGAGATCAAAGAAAAGGCAATTCTTCCTGACCAAAAGGATCAAATTCAAGAAAAACTGCTCGAGTGGAGTGATTTAAGCGGCGTGGACATAATCATCACCACCGGGGGAACCGGTTTCAGCCCGCGGGATGTAACTCCTGAAGCTACATTAGCCGTAATCGACCGCCATGCGGTGGGCTTAGCGGAGGCAATGCGGTTTCAAAGCATGAAGATCACTCCCCATGCCATGCTTTCCAGGGCAGTTTGCGGTATCCGCGGTAGCACATTGATCATTAATCTGCCTGGGAGCCCTAAAGCAGCAGTCGAAAACCTGCAAATTGTTATGCCGGTTTTACCCCATGCCGTACAGCTATTACAAAACGATCCTTCAGCAGAAGCGTCCCATTAATAAAAAAAAATTACATGTGATCTTAATCATTTATTTACAAATGAGATATTCGATTTATGTTATTAATAAGTTCCTATGGAATATTTTAGAAGTGAAATCTATCCAGATACCGAGACTCAAGAAGAGAAAAAAAACGGTCGAATTATCCGAGAGTTTTTAGAGACAATTATCCTTTCTTTACTCCTATTTTTCGGCATTGATTCGATTTCCGCACGTATTCGGGTGGAATCGATCAGCATGCAGCGGACGCTTTATGACGGAAATCTTGTTGTCGTCAATAAGCTGGCATATATCTTTGGAGAACCTTCAAGGGGCGATATTATTATATTTTATCCGCCAAATCCCGAGGAAGACCCCTATATTAAACGTGTAATCGGTTTACCTGGCGAAGAAGTGCATATCGAAAACGGAGTTGTTTATATAAACAACATTGCCTTGGAAGAACCTTATATTAAAGCAGCACCTAATTACACAGGGAAATGGAATGTTCCTGAGGGTTCACTATTTGTATTAGGAGATAATCGCAACAATTCGTTTGATTCCCATAGCTGGGGGATGGTGCCGATTTCGAATGTAATTGGGAAAGCCGAGTTTGTCTATTGGCCTCCTACTGCCTGGAAGTTATTAACGCCTAAGGTGGTTTCTGCAGCCAGCCCGTGAATTAACCTATTGAAATTCGGATATTAGTTTTCTGGCGATCACCAGACGTTGAATTTCGCTGGTGCCTTCTCCAATAGTCATTAAGCGTGCATCTCGATACAGCCGTTCTACTGGATATTCTTGGCTATACCCATACGAACCGAGAATTTGAATAGCATTTCTGCAAACGCGCTCTGCTATCTCGGTGGCAAATAGTTTTGCCATGGAAGCTTCTTTTGTAAAGGATTTTCCCTGGCTTTTAAGCCAGGCAGCGTAATAGACCATCAACCGGGCTGCCTGAATTTCAGTTGCGGCATCTGCCAACATCCATTGGATAGCCTGGAAAGATGCGATCGGCTGTTCGAACGCATTTCTTTGCATGGCATATTGCACTGCTTCTTCCAGAGCTGACTGGGCTAACCCCACTGAGATAGCTCCAATGCTAATGCGCCCTCCATCCAGTACAGTCAGCGTTTGGGTTAATCCCTCACCCAATTTACCCACTAAATGATCGGCAGGCACACAGACATCCTGATAGGTTACTTCATTGGTTGGTGATCCCCTAACACCCAGTTTTTTTTCAATAGCGCCAATGTGCAGCCCTTCACACTCTGTGGGAACAAGGATCATACTCAATGAATGCGATCCTTTTCCGGGTTCGGTGCGAACCAGTGTGACGATAAAATCGGCGATACTGGCATTGGTGCACCACATTTTCGTGCCGTTAATCGTCCAATAACCGTTATGGTACTCAGCCCGGGTAATTACACCGCCTTTTAAATCTGAACCGGCGCCTGGTTCAGTGAGAGCTAAGGCAGCCAGTTGACTATAGGAGCCATCTGCATGATTACCTTTCGCTGCAGGGGTGAGATAACGTACTTTTAATTCATGCGAACCAAATAATGCAAGCGCAGCGCAGCCTAATCCATTATGTGCAGCGATGGATAATGCGGTGCTACCGCACGCCCATCCTAGTTCTTCCATGGCAATGGCGCTGCTGATTGCATCCATTTCTGAACCCCCATATGCCTCTGGAACAAACAGACCCAATAACCCTAGAGGTCCCATTTTGTGAACGGCATCCCAATTAAATAAAGCTGTTTCATCAACAAAACGAGCTTTTGGCTTTACCTCTTTTGCCACAAATGCATGAATACTTTCCTGCCACATGCGCTGTTCTTCGGATAGCTTAAAATCCATCATATCCTCCTTAATAATATAATTTGGCAAATGAGCGTAGGTTTATGAAAGTTCTCCCAATCTCGCCTTTCATAAAACGATTATATTAAGCGACAGCTCCAATATTTTTATATTATTGTATATGCACCTCGATTAATAATCTAGCAGTAAAATTCCATTGTTTGATAAATTGCTTGTTTGATATCCAATCCAATCGATGAGTATTATGTTGGGTGTTGGCAAATCCCCAGCCTTTTAAAGGATGCCAGGCAAGCAGAGTTAATACATGAGCCGATAAGGGATGAAAAGAGCAAATAATCGGTAAGGAAAGATTCCCGTTTTCAAGGTTGTGCTTTAAATCATCGGTCGAAAAAAATAACCCCCAATTAGCATTAATACCATGTTCACGGAAGACATCCACAATTCCCCAAGGGAAAGTTGCCCATCTGGGAATACGGCGGATGGTATAAAAAACGCCTCTCCAAACTGGTTTATCCATGTTTCTCGCTAATGCTGAAGCATCGATTTTTGTGCCTGTTAGCGCATTTAAAATCGTGGCAATTGTGTAAGGTGCACAATCATTGGTAGTTCCTTGATATTGGAGAGAATCGATTATTGCCGCTTCATGAGGGGAATGAATGGAATGTTTCATTCAATTTCCGGGTAAAATCTGACTATTAATCAGTTGGATTTTTGTATACCTGTAATTTATTTTCTACCATATACTGGGTTAAGATACAAGAGAAATTCAGTAATATCAGGAGGAATCATGTCTGAAACGCAAGGAGCAGTTCCCGTCGCATTAATCACTGGAGCCTCTTCTGGGATAGGGGAAGCCACAGCCCGGTTATTTGCCAGTCATGGTTACGCCACTGTATTGACTGCCAGGAGAAAGGATCGTTTAGATGTGCTGGCAAGTGAAATCACTGCTAATGGGGGTGAAGCATTGGCAATTCCTACTGATGTGACCCATTTTGAAGATATTCAAATTTGTGTTGCGCTAACTCTCGAACGATATAAACGGATCGATGTATTAATCAACAATGCCGGTTTTGGACGATTAAAATGGCTGGAACAGCTCGACCCCAAGGATGATATCGATGCACAACTTCAAGTTAATTTACGAGGAGCGATATACGCAGCTTGGGCAGTTATACCAACAATGATCAAGAATGGCAAAGGACATATTATTAATATTGACTCGCTGGCAGGATTGATCGGAATGCCGACATATAGCGTTTATGCTGCCACGAAATTTGGATTGAGAGGATTCAATGAGGCACTAAGAAGAGAATTGCTTCCATGGGGTATCCATGTTTCGATAATCTACCCAGGAGGGGTGGAAACAGAATTCACCCAGCATACAGGTGCCAGGCGGAAAACCAATTTTGCTACACCAAAGCGAGTACGGTTGAGTGCTGAAGATGTAGCCAGAACAGCATTTCGAATGGTGCAACACCCCCGCCGCCAGGCAATTATGCCCGGTTACATGGCGGCAGTTTTGTGGGTGAATTCATTATTGCCTGGGCTAGTTGATGCTTTAGTCGATAGACTTTTCGTGCGAAGGGAAAGAGATATTAAAAAAATATCCACCCTGTAAAAGTTCTCATGATGGATATTACTTATTATGATCGAAAAATTATTGTTCTAATTCAGCAGGTTTTTTTTGAAGTGTTTTTATGCCATTCCGCACTTGATTTAATGACCGGTCTAATTCGATTTCGATCTTTTGGAGGGTTTCCAATACATATTCATCCGCGTCACGTTTGATTTTCTCGATATCACTTTGAGCTTGAGCCAGTATCTGGTCGGCCCGCGCCTGCGCAGCCTGGACAATTGCGTCCCGCTCGATAATTTGCTCGCTTTTTTCTCTAGCGATTGCCAGAGTCCGGTTGGCTTCTTCTTGGGCTTGCGCTAAAAGCCGATCCCGCTGAGCTAATAGTTGCTGCGCTTTTTTCACTTCTTCAGGAATGGTGACACGCATTTGATCGATGAGGTCAAGCATTTTTTCTTCATCGATAATCACATTATGTGTAAACCACAATGGACGGCTTTCGTTGAGCAGCTCTTCCATTCGATCGATCAAGTGTAATATATCCATAAATACCTCCCTCACAATGATGTTTGGGATTCTATAGGAGTGATTGGAAACTTAGTCAATAAAAAAAATGAGGAAATCATGTAATCAATCAGATTGCAATAATTATGCCAATAAAATATCAATCGCGCAATGAAGTTGAAGCAACAATTTGCTGGCTTTCACCCAATTCCATAAAACGGGCTTTAAGTGCTTTTTCTACATGGGGAGGTACCATGCTGCTAACATCGCCTCCCAGGGAAGCAATTTCTCTCACGGTGGATGAAGTGAGAAAAGTATGTTCTTCAGCTGTTATTAGAGCGACACTTTCAATTTCTTGCGCAAGCCGGTGATTAGCCAGTGCCATTCTAAATTCATATTCAAAATCAGAAAACACACGTAACCCCCTCACAATGGCATTTGCTTTAACTTTTTTGCAAAATTCGACGGTTAATCCGCTGAAACCCATGACCCTAATTCGGGAATTATCTTTTAATGCTTCTGCCACAAGTTGTAAGCGAATTTCGGGAGAAAAGAGCAGAGATTTTAACGGTCTGTCATATACCCCGACGATGACCTCGTCAAACAAGGTGGTTGCCCGGTGAGCAATATCAATATGACCATAATGAATGGGATCGAAAGTTCCAGGAAATAATGCACGTACCATGCTACCTCACAGTCAATTTTTATTGGAATGATTAACTCATATCAATTTTTACATCCCGCCAGGAATGTTGTAATGCCGCTCTTAACAGGTGATGTTCGGTTTGTTGTAATTCAGGATCATTTGCAATGATCATTTGTGCATACCGGCGGGCTTTTTCAATTAAATGGATGTCGGTTAAATTTGCCAGACGGAGATCGGGATATCCGGATTGTCTGGTTCCTAAAAATTCACCCGGACCGCGCTGTTCTAAATCTTTCTCAGCTAAAATAAATCCATCATTGGTTTGAGCCATTACTTGCAGGCGCTCGTTTTCGACTGCGTCTGCTTTATCTGGGATTAATATACAAAAAGCTTTGTCTGCTCCTCTGCCCACCCTTCCCCTGAATTGATGTAATTGAGCTAAACCAAAACGATTTGCACCCTCCACCAGCATAACTGTGGCTTTGGGGATATCTACACCGACTTCGATGACTGAGGTTGAAACAAGGATAGAATAATCACCAGCACGAAACCGTTCCATGACTTCATCTTTATCTTCTTGTTTCATTCTGCCGTGTAATAAGCCAATAGAAAAGCGGGGGAATACACTCTCTTTTAATCGGGCATATTCTTCAACCGCCGATTTACTTTCCGAGTTTTCGCTTTCTTCGACGAGAGGGTATATGATAAAGGCTTGAAATCCCTGTTCGACTTGGCTATTAATCAGCCGATATGCTCTCTCGCGTTCACTGGGAGCGAGTATATAGGTGTCTACTATTTGTCTCCCTGGCGGCATTTCATCTAAAAGGGTGAGGTCTAAGTCGCCGTATATGGTCAATGCTAGAGTGCGAGGAATAGGTGTGGCGGTCATAACTAAAATATGAGGTTCATTTCCCTTAGACCTTAATAAGGCACGTTGGTCAACGCCAAA
>JAAZNS010000010.1 GCA_012798185.1 Chloroflexota bacterium
AGACCAGCATTCAAAAAGCGTATGTTATTGAGGTTTACAGCCCGTGCTTTTTCACCTACCCGGTTTAGCATCTCATGCTGAATATCCATTGCTGTTATTTCACCTTGATTACCTACTATTTGTGCCAGCGGGAGAACCAGCCTGCCGGGACCGCACCCGGCATCTAAAACTTTCATGCCGGATTGAACATCTAAAAGCCGAATGATTTCACCGGCATGATGAACTTTAGTAAAGGGATTATCCATCTCAACCAAAGTGTGCAACCATGCAGGACAGGGTAATTCATGCCGATGCGATGAAAACCGCCAAACGATGCTGACTAAAACCCCGATAATGGTTATTCCAAGTATTAAGAAAATAGGTGTCATCATTTTATCCTCACTACGAACCTAAGGCTGTGAATTTTCATTGAGAAATTGCCGGAATAGTTCCAAAGAAAAAATCTTTATCCTTGAAAATGATGGCAATTGAAATTCCAGACAGAAGGATTGTTACAATGCATTTGGTAAATTGCTCCGTTTGGAATAGTCCTGAGAAAAGGTTCACGCTGAAGTGAAACAAAACCGCAATCATAATGCTCCGGTTGTTTTTGTAGTACATCCAATTCGTCAAAACTGCTGCGGGAAAAATCGCCACAAAAAAATTGATCACATAAACTAAATTTGATTTCCATAAACCATGGTGATAATAACCGTTGATAAAGAACAAAGGGACATGCCAAAGCGCCCAAAGCAAAGCGAATATCAGTGTGGTTCGAAATAAATCAAATTTGACTCTAATGCTATCCACACCATAACCTCTCCAACCAAGCTCTTCCAACGCAGGCGCTAAAAATAGAATTAATATACTGAGAAAAGCCTGTCCATCCATTGCCTTGAACTCTGTGGAAAGGTTAAATTGACTGGCAGATTGCCCAAATAATAGAGACAGGGCGGTTGCGAAAGCTATTGTCAGAGGCATAATTGCGATTATGAACGGAAGATAGCTCAATTTGATTCTTCGAATACTCAGCCGATTCCAAAAATCTTTACGCAGGGGTTTATTTTGCGCCCCCCTCATCAAGAATAAAACTGCTATGAATGGTGCAAACAAACCGGGTGCCATGAATAGCATTTGTAGTCCTTTCATCCCTTCCTGATAGCTGAAAAAAGCAGCAATGAACCAGGCAATCCAGGTTATTATGAAAGTGATAGAGAAAAAACATAATGGTCTGTATTGAATATTTGTATCCATCGTGAATATCCTGCTTCTAAATATCTTCTATTAAAAAACGAAATGAATCCTGGGGTGCTTTTAACAACGCTTCGATCAATGATGGAAAAGATTGTACTCTGCGCATTAAATCTTCTTTTTTCCAGGAATAGATACCTAAATCGGTGAGGAATTGAATCCCAGATAGTAAGAATTCAGCAGCTTCCAGAGGGGAGTTGGTTTCAAAAAGTCCTTCTTCACAACCCTGATGGATTATATCGGCGTACAACGGCGCTTCCTTGGTTATGGTGACTGCCAGGAGACGAGTGTGCATGCCGATATTTCCGGGTTGATGCAGGTGCTCGAGGATCTCTTTATTTTCTTCTGACAAGCTATTCATTTTCTGCAGCAAGCGAAATTTATCCAGTGCGTTACCTGATATGCCCTTGAGTAAAAGACGCTTAGAGGCGATATCTTCATCCACCATTGTTTCTACAACCGCTTCGAGCAGTTCTTCTTTGGATTTAAAGTAATAATAAATAGTGCCCTTGGCAATCTTCAATTCATCAATCACGTCCTGCATGGTAGTGTTATCATATTCTTTGGTTTGGAAGAGACGGCGGGCGGATTCGATAATTTCCCGCCGGCGTTCTTCTGGTTTTTTTACAATTCTTGCCATTTGTTCACTCCATTTTAAACGACAAATCCTATTGAATGGATAAATGATAACATAATGACCGACGGTCAGTCAATAGTTCGTCGGCAATTCTCTTTTACCCACAATCGGCTCTGTATCCTTCTGATCTTCCACTATGGATTTTGTTGAGGCATTATGGAGTAAACTCAAAGAAGCGGCGAAAGTGGTATCGCTCATTAGCGAAAACCCCCAAGAGATCAATCCGCTTCGTGGTGAAGGATCTCGATGGCAACCCGTTAGCATGTATTTAAGGAATAGTAGCGCAGTGCCATTCTGAATGATGATAAAATTATCGAAATAGAAGGACTGTCCTAAGTGAAGATTAACGGTGCTCAGGAGTTGGTACTCTAACATGCACGTATCGGCGAAAAATAGCTTTATCGGGGCGAATTTATCTTGATCTTCCAATCAAAAGGATGGCTATTTCTATATGGGTTTTTTCCTCTTCATCCTCTTTTTAGCATTAATCATCTAAATAGTGATTAATCTTACTCAAGAGCAGCAGGCACCTGTTTCACGCCTTAATTATCGTGGCAACCAGGGCAGCAGGCTATTAGGTGAATCCAATCCACAAATCTCTGACGATCTAAAATTTTGGAATGCGCTTATGGTATTAGACGCTGCAGAACACGGTTTTTTCTGGGCGGATGGCGAGCGTGTTTTCGATGAATTGGACGAACCTGAGCCGAACACCTATAATTATGTCGATTACGAGCATGATAACGATGCGTATTACGATGACCATTACAATTTAGAAGAGTATCGATAGAAATTCCGATCTCGAATTATGCGGTTATAGTTCAATAGTGCTTGAATTCAAGGCAAATAATCGTTAACTCAAGCTAGAAATTTGCTTTAATTAATTGGAAGAATAAAAAAGCTGAACACATCCTTGAATTTTTCCTGCTTTCCTGCCCTTCTAATACAAATCTTCCGCATGCTATAATCGTTTGTAGAGACGCCCATGAACTTATCACATTTTATTGCCAGTATTCCAGATGAATTAAACGTCAATTATGTTGGGGTGGCAAATCTTTCCAAAGCTCATGATTTTATTCTTATGCAAGGCGGCGAAAATATTGCAGCATTTCCCTGCGCTATTTCGATTGGAATAGTGCTTCCAAGCGCCATTGTAGATTTGCTGCCTCAGCGCAAGGATAAAACAGTTCAAGTAAATTATCGGCATCATGCCTATGATATCGTCAACGAACGTCTGGATTTAGCGGCTTCTGTTATTGCATGGCGTTTGCAAAAAGCCGGATATCTGGCATTTCCAATTCCTGCTTCTAGGACGGGTATAGATGGGCGGTTATGTGGTTCTTTCTCGCACAAGCTGGGGGCGCACCTTAGCGGGTTGGGGTGGATAGGCAAAAGCTGCCTGTTGGTCACCCCTGAACATGGGCCGCGCGTCCGCTGGGCAACCATATTGACCGATGCCCCCCTCGAACCAACCGGTGAATCGCTGGAAGATCGCTGTGGTGATTGCACTCAGTGTGTGGATATCTGTCCAGTGCATGCATTCACGGGGCGGCATTTCCTGCCCGATGAGCCGCGTGAAGCACGCTACAAGGCGAATCTCTGTGATCGATATTTTAAAGCATTGGAAAACAGGGGGGAATTGAAAGTATGCGGTTTATGTTTATATGTTTGTCCTTTTGGCAGGGAATCTCAGACAGCGGGGAAAGCTGCCATTTGAGTTTAAACCGATAAGCGCTTGAATTTTTGGGTAAATGCGACCTTTTTACAGGGATGCATCTAACTATGTAAAAGCGGTCACCCGCCCCCAGCGTGATAAACCATTATGCAGCCAAGCGACCACTCGCTGTGCCAAACGGCGGTTGGTAAAATAACCATACGCATAGCCGGCGATCAATATTGCGCAAATGCCAATGACGATCCATTGTCCGAGGTCCAATTGCATGCTATTCTCCCGAATAAG
>JAAZNS010000127.1 GCA_012798185.1 Chloroflexota bacterium
ATATGCTGAAGCTATCGAAAATCGAATATCGATCACAGTCTGGGATGAAAATCAATGCCGAGAACTGGCAAATTGGGCAAAAATCTTGAACATTCCTGCCCGCATCCATATAAAAGTGGACACTGGAATGAGCCGATTGGGTGTTCAGGTAGAACAAGCGGCAGCTTTTATCGATCAGGTGATTTCAACGAGAGGGATCATATTCGAAGGGTTATTCACGCATTTAGCATGCGCCGATGAGAAAAACAGTTCATCAACCGAAAATCAGATTCGTTTGTTTACCAACCTGCTCAGCGAGCTGATTTCGAAAAATCATACGCCTACCGTTATTCATGCCAGCAATTCTGCAGGGGCATTCAGTCGACCAGACGCATGGTTTAACTTGGTGCGTTTGGGAATCGCTCTCTATGGATTACAACCCTCTAAGGAATGGAAATTGCCTCAAGAGATAAAACCCGCCCTCACCTGGAAATCGGTTCTCAGCCAGGTAAAAGTATTACCACCCGGACGAGGTATAAGTTATGGTCATAAATATTACACCAAAGCAGATGAACGAATCGGAACAGTTGGTGTAGGATATGCCGATGGATTTAGAAGGAAAAACGGGAATTTTGTGTTGATTCGCGGAAAACGGGCGCCAGTGGTCGGCAGGGTATGCATGGATCAAGTAATGGTTCAGCTCAATGAAATACCTGATGCAAAAGCTGGCGATGAAGTTGTATTAATCGGCAAACAAGGGGAAGAGATGATTTCAGCAGAAGAAATCGCCGGGTGGTGGGATACGATTAATTATGAGGTAGTCTGCGGCATTGGTCCACGCGTTCCCAGGCTATATATTAATTAATATTTGGATGTAACAACTCAGTCTGCAATGGGCAAACCTCGAATTTGAACTGTCTGTAGATGCTGGTCAGCCGCAAACATCTCAAATTCGTTGATTCATCTAAGCTGGTATAATAGATAAAACAGGTCAATATTTATCGTTTTTCGATCCTCTTTGCTCCCATATTCATTCCCCCTGGCTGATTAATTGATAAACAGAATTAATCTCTTGGATTATTTCTGATTGACGTTGAGAGATGAACTGCGAAATGATCATTCGCCCAAATTCATCTGGATATAAACGAATGCCAATCCGATGACGCCGCTGGCTTTCTAACGGCATAGAATTGGCTACGACACCGTTTACACTAATCTCTGGTGAAACCAGCCGGCGGATGTTGGCAGGTTCCGGATTGGGCTTCGGTTGGTGTATTGCAGAAAACCTCAAACTGGAACGGTCAAAGCGCGATTCGCTTCCACTTTGAGATGATGCATATGCATAATTTTTTCGCTCTAGGACTTGATACGTTCCGGGAAGTTTAAAACAAACGGTTAGTTTTCTTCCAGGTCGATACACACGAGGATAAAAATCTCTTTCATCCAAATAGATCCCCAATCCGTTTTGGGAAATGTCTGCCATTTCCCCTCGGTAAGTATCTGCAAGGTCCTCACTTTGAACCTCACCTTCGATAGGCATTTTTGGACAGACGCGCACTTCACGACGTTCACCTATGGTTTTAGTGACAACTTCGAATTCTCCTAATATGGCGGTAGAGGCAGCTGGATCTAACCCTAATACCTTCGAAAAAATAATATCGGAGAGTTCAGGAGATTGTATGAATGTCTCTCTTTCATGATAGAGACATACCAATTGATATTTTTCAGTAATTACCTGGATTGCGCTTTCCCCCACGTTAATGATTGTTGCCGGATAAGATATCGGAATTCTTTTATATACATTGATCAAAGATACAGTTTCCCGCCCGGATGCCAAATTCCAAAAGACGGTCATATAATCAACAGCCATCATTACCCTCTTTCTTTATCATGTTGATTACAAAAACCGAAATCAACACGTAAGATGAAAAGCAGCAGCAACTTTTTTCTTATCCTTCTCTTTATTATAAATCTGCCAGGCTTTTCCGGTTGGTAAGGCGATTAATTCAATTCCATTTTCTTTAATTTTTTTGATTGCCTCATCGGTTATTTTTAATCGATCGACCGAACCTGTACCAACTATAAGCAAATCCGGTGAAGTCTCAAATATCACCTGAATGTCCTCTGGAATAAGTGTGTGACCACTTTTCCGCCACCAATCGTTTATAACACGGTCGGGCAGGATGATGAGATCCTTCCTAAATGTATTCCCATCGATAATCATTAAACTGAACGTATATGAATCAATCTTTGGAGCAAACATTCTCTTTATTCAACTGGATATACTTATAATACCATATTGCATCTTCAATTTATAGATCGAAGCAATTGATAGCTTTTGGGGAGCTGCCAGAATCGTAAATCTAAAGGTTCAAAGCCTATTCCCATAATCACGATGACGGTGTCTCGGTGATAAACTGCACATCGGTTGCAGATGGAATCGGCGTGGATGTTGGCGCCAAAGTGTATGTTGGCGTTGCTGGTAGAGGGGTATTACTTGGTACGATTAACGTTGTTGGGATTGGAGTTGATGTTACAGCCACAGCAGATGTAGAAGTTGGCGTGCTGGTATAAGCGGTTGCTGTAGGTGTTGGGGTAATGGTCGAGGCGCTATCCGAAACGACGATTTGAACATAAAATGAAGTGCCAAATGTTACGCCTTCTTCATTCATCATTTTCCAGAATCCGGTATAAGTGCCCTCGGCCTCTGGGGCAACCATAGCAATCGTTACTTTTACCTGCTCCCCAGATGAAACTACTGTATCGATCTCAGTATCTGAGCCGCCCATATCTTCGCCACTGATATAAGTAACCACATAATCTTTGCTCCACTCGCAGCTGCCATTGTTTTCCAAAAGCCATGTTTTTTCAAAATATTCACCAGGCGCCAACACTGTGCCATCGGCGATGGTTACATCGCTAATGAAAGCAGAGCTGTCACACGAATTGCTGGTCATGCTGGCACCGGAATTCGAATAGGAAACTGCTACCAGCGTTGTAGAAGCCATTGTGGGCATTGTGGTGGGACTGGACTCAGGGGTTAATGTAAGCGTTGGCAGCAAGGTGTCTGTTGGAATTATCGGGGTATATTGAGCAGTTATGGTCAATGCCACAGAGGTGTAAATATCTTCCACAGAGGTTGTTGGCTTTGTAGGCTCATTCTTACCGCAGGCACAGAATATAATAGACAAAATTGTCGATATCAGAATTAACTTTTTCACAAGCCTCCTAAGCCAAGATTAATATTCCCCCGCCGGATTTGTTATCAATAATCTTTTACTGTCCCAATTAATCTTAAATCTTATATGTTAACTTTCATGAAATCAATTCACCATAAAGACGTGAACTAATTTTTATTTTTCGATCCAAATTTCAATATTATTCATTTAGTTACCTAAATTAAAGCATGCATATATTCAAAAACTGTTTAGAGAATATGAAGAAGAGGTTTAGATATAAATAGAAACGTGAGAAAATAAACAAAATTAAAACCTGAGTTTCTCAAATTAGTGTCCTGGAATCAAGTTTTTTCAGAACAGATATCACTGAATTCGAGATATCCGGTTCTGCAAACAACTCATTTCCATTGATAGTGACAACAGC
>JAAZNS010000128.1 GCA_012798185.1 Chloroflexota bacterium
CCAGTTGCCAATATTAGCGGCGGGGTCGCCGTCGATAAGGTGCTGCATAAAAAATTTTTCTCCCCAACGCCAATCGATCAGGAGATTTTTTGTAAGAAATGAAGCAACGATCATGCGAGAACGATTATTTATCCATCCTGTTTGCACTAGCTGACGCATTACAGCATCGATTATTGGGTAACCGGTTTTACCATCGCACCAAGCAGCAAAATCATCAAGATCATTGTGCCATTGAATGAATTTGTGACGAAAATTCTCTTTCGATGTTAATGGATAGAAATGCAAAATATGCATATAGAAATCGCGCCAAACTAATTCATCCATCCACGATTTGATGTTTTCTTTTGTATTTTCATCTAATGTTTGATTCATCAACATTTGAGCTTTCGAGAAGATATGCCTGGCAGAAAGCATTCCAAATCGAATATATGGCGAAATCATGGATGTGCCATAAATAGACAGTATATTACGATTTTCTTTATATTTATAGATGGATAATTCTTGTTTAGAGAAGAACCTATTGATCTGCTTTAATGCATAAATTTCGCCTGATGGCATGGCTATTATTGACTTATTGTACGATGGAAGCGATTCGCTTTCAAACTCAAGCAGCGCATTGATATGAGCCGGTTTTTCAATCGCTTGATAGCCAGACAGCGAAATGGATGAATACCAGGCATTCTTGAAATGTGAGAATACCGTATAAGGATTTCCATCTTTTTTTAAGATTAATCCAGGGGATATGATTGCCGGGTCACCAACAAAATGTATTGGAAATTGTTTTTGAATTATTGCATCGCGCTCTTGGGCATACGGCGAATGATCTGGTTCACAATATATCGTGATTTGGTCGCCAGTAGGTAGTTCATTTTTTATTTTCCAAAATACTTCGAGCGGATTACCTGAGCGAATGATTAATTTACCGCCTTTTATATTAATTTCCTCATACAATTGCGACAATCCCGCAAATAAAAATGCTCTACGTTTTTCCCCAATTCTTGTGGAATTCAATATACTTGGATCAAGTATATATAATGGGATAATTTGATCCCCATTGGCAATTGCAGCTGCAAGGGAAGGATTATCAAATAGTCGTAAGTCGCGGCGAATCCACCATATATTAATTTTCATCGAAGAGCATTAATTTCATGCGACATATTTTTGAATATCGTCATCATTCACTGACTATTGGTATCTTATAAATTAAATATTTAGTAAAAAAAGAAATTCAACAATCAATAGTTACAAGAATATATTTTTAAGTGCTGATTCAATATCTGGATAAGAAAACTCGAAGCCTAATTTTAACAACTTTTCTGGTATTTGTCTTTGGCTGGCAAGTAATATTTTCGCTTTTTCCCCCAAAAATAAGTTAAAAACCATTTCAGGCAGAGGTAACCAGGAGGGGCGATTGAGTATTTTGCCAATGGCTCGGCTAAATTCCCGATTTATAATAGGATTAGGAGATGAACAGTTAAATACTCCTTCTGCTTTTTGGTTATCGAGTAGATATCGAATGACGCGAATTTCATCCTCGATATGAATCCAAGAGACCCATTGTTTTCCACTTCCTAACGGACCGCCAAGATAAAACCGATATGGATATACTAAAAAGGGAAGAGCGCCGCCATTATTCCCTAAGACCATTCCTGCAGTACGGATAATTACTCGCCGGATATTCATTGTATCTAATTCTGCGGTTGATTTTTCCCATGGAATGCAAATTTGAGAAACGAAATCTTTACCAGGCGGTGAGGATTCGGTTAATATTTCATCACCCCGGTTACCATAATAGCCAACAGCTGAAGCCTGGATGAAAAACTGAGGTTTTTTATGTGAAGATTTAATGGCTTGAACAAGCGCATTCCCAGAATTAATTCGACTTTGAAGGATTAATCGCTTCCTCTCAGGCGTATAGCGTTTTAAAAATATGGACGAAAATGAATTCCCCGCGATATTTTCACCTGCCAAATTAATAACCGCGTCAATATTTTCAATAATATTACCCCATCCATCAGAAGTTTTCCCGTCCCATTGAAGCAGGCTGACATTTTTATCAAAATTGTTTATATACTTTTGGGGATTTCGACTAAGAACGAATATTTTATAATGATCATTGTTTAAATTGTTAATTAATGCCTTGCCGATAAATCCAGTTCCACCAGTAATTAATATATTCATAATGACTCCTTATCACCCGATTACTATAGTCCTGCCCATTAAAAACAACAAACCTGATTTTTATTTAGATTCATCTTAGTATACAATCTAATCTGATCAAAGTCAACAAAATGTATATATAATGTCTAGAATACATTGACATGATGTTTTAGAAATGTTAAAATAATTTTAGATTTCAACCAGGATTTATTATGCCAATATGAATAATCCTAATAAAAATGAACATCATTATGATAAAGTTCCATTATTAAATATTGGGGTCGTATCCCGCATGACTGGTATTTCAATGGCAAATTTACGAGCCTGGGAACGGCGGTATAATTTTCCTATTGCAAAGAGAACTGAGGGAGGACATCGGTTATATTCTGAATATGATGTTTATCAATTGAAGTGGGTAAAGGAAAAAATTTTAAGCGGCATGCAAACTGCTTCAGCGATTAATTTATTCCGACATCAAGAGCAAATTAACCAAATTGATGATACTGAAGCAGAATACCAGCAAGAAATAATTATTCACGAGGGGAAAAAGTATTCTTTAGCATCGATAAAAACGCGATTAATCGACGCTCTAGTAAGTAAAAATATAGCCACAGCAAATGAGTTACTTGGAAATGCCCTTTCTGTTTATACACCAGAAGATATCATTTTAGAGGTGATAGGTCCTGCAATGGCAGCGATTGGGGAAAAATGGGAGAAGAAACAAATTAATGTAGCAATCGAACATTTAGTGACTAATTATTTGCGGCAGCGATTGATGATGTGGATGTTAAGCAGTCCGCCATCCAGATCGATGAAGCCGGTGTTATTAACCTGCGCACCACAAGAATGGCACGAAGGGAGTCTACTGATATTAGGCACCTTGTTGAGACGCAAACGTTTTCCTATTGCATATTTGGGGCAGGCAGTGCCATTGAGTGATTTATCGAGTTTTATTAATGAAATAAAACCGGTGTTAGTTGTAATTGTTGCAATGGGAGAAGATTCAGCGCGCGGGCTATCCGATTTGCCAAAACATATTTCAAATTTTGGAGAAGCGGGAAAGCCAATCATTGGATTTGGGGGAAGGATCTTTGTCACAAAACCTGAATTTAGAATGATTGTCCCCGGAGTATATTTAGGCGATACATTTACTGAGGGATTGAACAAAATCGAACAAATATTGAATGCCTCAATTGGATAGATCTTGAAAATCTTGATTTTAATAGACTGATCATCATAAGGAAATTATGATTTTTACATGATTTTCAGATAATATTCAATTGGATAGTTTTGATCCGTGAATGATCCAATCTGAATCTTTCAATTCCCCGATATCATATATTCAAGTTGAATAGTAAGTGCACGATTGAAATTCCCTTTTTAATTCTAATGATTTATTTAAATAGAAAATCTTTTCGATTATAATATGTAAAGTTCTTTAATATTTTTGATAAATAATAAGGTGCCCTATCCCCCGGATGGGAGGGCATAAGCAAGAAGCCGGTTAAAGTCCGGCGCTGTCGCGCAACTGTAATCCATTTTAATGGAAAGCCAGGACTAACACCTTATTATTGTTACCACAAGCCTCGCTGAAAGGAGGTGGGAACAATTATTTGAATAACCCTACCTCCTCTGAACAACCAGAGGAGGTTTTATTTAAAAAATAGGAAGATAAAAATTACTAATTATGAAAAGCTTTGATTATAAAAAAACCAATATTTATTTATTGTTTTGTTTAGTTTTGCTGTTAAGCGGATGTATTCAGAATCGAATTGTAAGTAATGACCCAGGTTTGGGTGATGTTTCTGCCCAATCCTCTATTCAATTAAACCGGTCGAAAATCGTCATTGTTGATGGATTAAATAGGGAAATTACGCTGCAAAAACCTGCCAGCAGGGTTATATCCTTGGCACCATCAAACACGGAAATATTATTTGCCATTAATGCTGGATCTCAGGTAATCGGAAGGGATACCTTATCGGATTATCCTGAAGAAGTGAAAAAACTACCAGAAATAGGAGGTAACTATGGTGAGTTTGACATCGAAAGAATTGTTTCGCTTCAGCCTGATCTAGTGCTTGCAACCAGTCTAAATCCGCAAGAATTAGTTAAAAAATTAGAAGATTTGGATATCACTGTAGTATATATACAAAACCCAATAGATTTGGAGGGTATGTTTGAAAATATATTGACCGTTGCAAAATTAACCGGACATACCCAAGATGCTGAATTATTGGTAACTAAGTTAAACGGACGCGTTGAGGAAATAAAAAACAAAATAAGTAATATTCAAACTCGCCCAGTTGTTTTTTATGAAGTCGATGGAACTGATGCCTCTGCTCCGTGGACATCGGGAAAGGGGACGTTTATCGATACTTTGATTACTATGGCTGGTGGGGAAAACCTTGGAGCAAGATTAAATGTGGAATGGGCACAAATCAGCATTGAAGAAATTATCTCTCAAGATCCTGATTTAATATTAATTGGGGATGCGGTTTGGGGAGGCGTTACAGTTGATGCAGTAAAATCCCGCCCAGGATGGGATACACTTTCGGCTGTAAAAAATAATAGGGTATATGAATTCGACGATAATATTGTTAGCCGGCCTGGACCCAGATTGATAGATGGGCTGGAATCATTAGCAAAACTATTGCACCCGGAATTATTTTATTAAAATAAATATTTATTTAAAAATTGATCTATTTGTGAAAAATATTAAAAATTCTTACCTTCTTTGTTTCATTATAATTTTGATGACTTTTATTTTAAGTATTGGAATTGGTTCGATTTCCATCTCTCCCTTGATAACCCTTCGATTATTCATTAATAAAATCTTGGGATATGGAATTGTTGATGATATCCCATCATCTTTAGTTGATATTATTGTAAAAATCAGACTTCCTCATGCAATATTGATGCTTTTTACGGGAGCAGCACTATCTGGCAGCGGAGCTGCATATCAGGGATTATTTCGTAACCCTTTAGCAGATCCCTTCTTGATTGGGGTAGCCTCGGGTGCTGGATTGGGTGCGGTCATTGCTATGTCAATAAATTGGCCATCCACGCTTTTGGGGATGTATACTATTCCATTAAGTGCGTTTTTAGGTGCAGTCATTACAATTTATTTAGTTTACCAATTTAGCAAAGTGGGCAAACGGTTACCCACGACATCTTTAATATTAGCCGGGGTGGCAATTAGCTCTTTTACTAATGCAATCACGTCATTATTAATGCTGCAATCAAAAGAAGAAATGCATCGTGCTTTAAGCTGGTTATTTGGCGGCGGCGCTGTTTCTGGGTGGCAACCCGTGATCGCTATGATCCCTTATCTTTTGATTGGATTTGCTTGTTTGATAATATCCGGGCATCCATTAAATGTGCTGCAATTTGGTGAAGAACAAGCCCAGCAATTAGGCTTATCGGTGGATAAAGCGAAAATTATCATAATCTTTGCTGCGTCAATTACAACTGCCACCGCTGTATCATTTGCTGGGATTATTGGTTTTATTGGGTTGA
>JAAZNS010000129.1 GCA_012798185.1 Chloroflexota bacterium
CAGGGGCAGCCTTATTCAAACTGCCCCGCACCCACCTGGCAAGGCGCGGTGAACGATAAACCGCCTGTTTGACCGAAATCGGCAAGCATCGGGATAAAAAACTTACCAGCGAAAATAATAGATTAGGCGAATTCATAAATTTCACGTCCACCCCCCCAGCGCTTCCAAATACTTCTCAACCATCTTCTCCAAACCAAACTCGGCTTTTGCCAATTCCCGTGCCGCCACTCGAAAACGTTCCTGATTTTCGAGTATCTCTAATGCAGATTTTGCCAGAGAAATTGTATCGGGCGGCTCCAGCCGCCAGGGGTTACCGCCATAGGGAGCCAGCCTGCCTGCATCGCCGCGCACCAATTCAGGAAGAGCACCGGTAGAAAAGCCCACTATGGGCAGCCCGCATGCCATTGCCTCGATGACCGAATTAGGACAAGCTGCATTGATATCCGCCGAATAGAGCAGGTGTGCCGAACGGTCCAATTCTGGAATGCGTTCTCTTTCGACCATGCCAATCCAATTTACCGCCACCCGGCTGGATTGTTCCCAATGGCGGCGAATATCTTGCGGAACCCGCCCTGCTACTGCCAGCTCGACTTTGGATGGCAGCTGTTTATTTGAATCCTTCAACAACTCGGAAATTTGCTCAGCCAATCGAATAGCGCTCTCCAAGCCCAGCTCATAACCGCCCATCAAGCTGCCCTCCACCATCAGCAGCCGGATATAATCTTTGGGACGGTTTTGCCCCTCATCAGGGGAATATATATTCAGATCGACCCCATTATAGATAATGGAATAAGGCTTTGCTATCGTTCCACGAACGCGCTCCCACCAGTCATGTACAAATTCGCTTTGGTAAACCACCCGGCTGGCTAAATTCCGGCGAATAAAAGACAAAACCGCATTGCCATATTCTGCCCGCAAAAAATGTCTCAACCCGGTGTTGAGCAGCCTTGCCGAACCCGGAACCCGGTGCAGCCAGTTCATTCCGTCCAGGCGTTGAACAACCGGTATACCCCGCCTGCGCGCCAGCCATAACTTGTCCAGCTGGCGTGTTCCACCGATGACCAATACCGCTTGATAGGGTTTATCCGAAAGGTCATGGGTTACCTGGATACCGCGGGCTGCCAATCCTGCGCTGATTTTATAGCGAAAAGAAACCATCCCCCCTACGCCAGATGTGATAGGCACAATGCATACACGAAAATCCCCAACCGGTTTCATTGGTCCTTGCGTTTCCCCAGGCAATGAGCGGGAATACCCACCCACATCTCTCCTTCCCCAGTCGATTCCAACAATACCGCATTAGCGCCAATCACGCTTCCCCTGCCAACACGCAGAACACCTTCCTTGCATAAGATTTTAGCACCAGGCGAAATAATCACACCATCTTCAATAATGATGCCTTCGAACTTCGATTGAGAACTCGGTCGGTAGATGTCAGCTCTGCCTGTGCCCGCGCCGGGGTAAATCTTTACCCGGTTGCCGATAGTGGTTTTTGAATGAATCACAACCCCAAAACCGCCGTGCGCCAGCTCGAACCCTTCACCTATGCGCACCGAACAGGGAATCTCCGCCCCGAGCGCTTTAAGCAAATAATATGCCAGCTTACCAATGATCGGTTTGGTTCGGGCATACACCAGCCAGGTATAAAAATCCATCACGATTCTCCGTCACTATATTATCGCTGGGCTACTAATCTTGATAATCTATGATCGCTCTCACGATACGTTCGGCAGCATGACCATCGCCATATGGGTTGACCGCATGCGCCATTTGGGCGTGCTCCTGAGGATCATCTAAAAGACGGCGCGCCTCGGCTACAATCCGCTGCCGGTTGGCGCCAACCAGGCGCACTGTACCTGCTTCAACGCCCTCCGGACGCTCGGTAATCTCACGCATCACCAAAACGGGCACACCCAAGCCGGGAGCTTCCTCTTGAATGCCGCCCGAGTCGGTCAGCACCAACGCGGCATATTTTAACAAGTGCACCCAGGGCAGGTAATCCATTGGCGGCAGCAAGGTTACATTGGGAAGTTTCCCCAATATTCGATTGACCGGATTTTGCACGTTAGGATTTAGGTGAACAGGGTAAACGAAATGGGCATGATCGCGGTAACGATTCGCTAAGTCACGGATCGCTTCACAAATATTTTCCAACGGTGTGCCAAAGTTCTCTCGGCGGTGGGCGGTAATCAGCACTAATTTTTTCCCGAAGGGTTGTTTTTCTGCCGGGGAGATCCCAATCTGCTGCAACAGCGAAATGGTTTCGTCAGGCGCGGGCAGTGCAGTAATCATGTGCAGGGCATCGATCACCGTATTTCCGGTAACCAAAATACGGTCACTGGGTATGTTTTCGTTCAATAGATTCTGACGTGCCCATGCCGTTGGTGCAAAATGCAGATCAGCGAGAACGCCCGCCACATGACGGTTCATCTCCTCAGGAAAAGGCTGCCATTTATCGCCAGTGCGCAGCCCTGCCTCCACATGACCGATGCGGATGCGGCGGTAAAATGCCGTCATTGCGGCTGCCATAACCGTGGTTGTATCCCCCTGAACCAATATCCAGTCGGGTTGTAATTTTTCCAACACCGGGTCAAGCTGGGTAATAACTGCGGCAGTCAATTCCGCCAGCGACTGGTTGGGTTGCATGATATTTAAGTCTACGGTCGGTTCGATATTAAATAATTTGAGCACCTGATCCAACATTTCACGGTGCTGGGCGGTAACACAAATTAATGATTCCACACCCGCATCCATTTTTAATGCCTGCACTACTGGTGCCATTTTTATCGCCTCAGGTCGGGTGCCGAATACCGATAGAACGCGCAGAGATTTCATGCTTAATGACCAACCCCAAGCCGATAGATAGAAAAGCCTGCTGATTCCCAATTCGGATTGCGCCAGCCGTTGACAGTATCAACCAAAACACGGCAGCGGGTTTGCCTGGCAACCTCTTCAGCATCCAGCTCGATAAATTGCGTGTGAGCCACTAAAAGAACGATCACTTCAGCTTCATGTAAAGCCTCATCTAAAGAGGCTGTAAAAGTAACCTTTTCAGCCGCATAGCCGGTTGGTTTAAACGGTTCGAACGCAGTAACCAACGCCCCTGCTTCCACCAGCAGGGATATAACCTGCAGCGCTGGGCTTTCCCGGATATCATCAACATCCGGTTTATATGCCAAGCCTAAAAGGGTTACCCGGCATCCTTTAAGTTCATTAGCAGCCTTTTTGATAAGCTCCACAACAAATTTAGGCTGGCTGTCATTGACATTCCGCGCAGTGTGAATGAGTGGTGTTATGTCGGGTGCCGCATCCACCAGGAACCAGGGATCGACGCTGATGCAATGCCCGCCGACACCAGGTCCTGGCTGCAGAATTTTTACCCGGGGATGACGGTTGGCGATGGCAATCGCTTCCCATACATCAATACCAAAACGCTGCGCCAGACGGGAAAATTCATTGGCGATCGCAATATTGATATCGCGGTAGGTATTCTCCATCAGTTTAACCATTTCGGCAGTAGTTGAGTCGGTTAAAAATATCTCTCCCCTCGAGATAAGAGAATATAAAGCTTTCCCAGCTTCAGCCGAAGCTCGATCAACCCCGCCAATTACCCGTGCATTTTCTATCAACTCCCGCAAAATATGCCCCGGTAAAACCCGTTCTGGTGAATAAGCCAAATGAAAATCTCTGCCAGGTTGCATCCCGCTTTTTGCCAAAATGGGCGCCACTACATCCTGCGTGGTGCGGGGCGGCGAGGTAGACTCCAATACCACTAAATTACCATGCTCCAACACTGGAACAATCGATTCGGCTGCCGATTGAACTGCCCGCAGATCAGCCTGTTTATTTTCATAAAACGGTGTGGGAACAGCAATGATGAAAGCATCGGCAGTTTCAGGGTGCGCGCTGATGGTCAGATTGCCCGAAGCTAATGCTGCCTGTACCAGAGTACGCAGCCCCGGTTCATGAAGATGTAATCCTCCGTTTTGCAAAATTTCTACAATGTTTGGATTAACATCCACCCCAACCACTCTCAACCCTTGATTGGCAAAAGTACTGGCAGTGGGCAGCCCAATGTATCCTAACCCTAACACGCATATTTTTTGAAAGCTCATTAACACTCCTATACCAAATTCAAGGTAATCGGTAATTTATCAATCAGAGAGCAGGGAAAAACAATTGTGCTCCAGGTTTACCAATTCAAGCACCATGCCATGACTATTAACTCAACACCAAATACCCAATTACCTTTTCGTATTCACCCATTATCCCACAAGATAAGAATGGTTCGCAAGGCATTTGGCTGGATAAGTTGACAAACACTTGATGCCATGTGACAATAAAGAAAGCATGTTGTGACCAGCGAAGATCTCATATAATTACTTAATCTTTAGATTCAACGGGTAAACTCTGAATAAATATCAGTAAAATGACTTTACAGGTTACCCCAAAAAAGATGCATTGATGTCTCCTTCTACTCAAATAATATACGATTTGATTATCGTTGGCGCAGGACCAGCCGGAACGGTGCTGGCGTATTTACTTGCTAAAGCCGGGTTAAGGGTGCTGATTCTGGAAAAAGCGCCAATGCCGCGTTATAAAACCTGCGGCGGTGGAATAACCGCCAAAACCATTAATAACATTCCCTTTGATATCACGCCCGTCCTAGACAAACAAGCCACCGGGGGAATAGTCACCTTTGGCGGTAAGCTTTTGTTGAAAACATTGCTGAAAAAGCCTGTTGCCTGGCTGGTCATGCGGGATGAATTCGATTATTTCCTGTCACAAGAAGCGCAGCGAGCTGGCGCCGATTTGATCGACGGAACGCTTGTGGAAAAAATAGATCAACAAGCAGACCGGGTAGTGGTGTATACCGCTGCGGGTAAATTTTTCGGCTCGTTTCTTGCCGGCGCTGATGGTGTTAACAGCACCGTTGCACATTCGTTGGGCATGCTGCAAAATAGAGAAGTCGGAACAGCAATCGAAGCTGAAATTGAAGTCGATCCTGCAGCTTTGGAAGAGCAAGGACTTTTCGCAACCTTTGATTTTGGTGCCACGCCCCATGGTTACGGTTGGATTTTTCCCAAACGCGATCATCTTTCGGTGGGGGTATTCCAGGCTTCCACAGCAAAAGCCCGTGATATTCGGAAGTCATTGAATAAATTTATCGATTGTCAGCCTGTATTGAATCGGCACCGTCAAATCGATATTCACGGGCATCGAATTCCTCTGGGCGGCACGTTCGTTAACCTGCACTTAGGGCGGGTATTCCTGCTTGGCGATGCCGCCAACCTGGCAGACCCATGGCTTGGTGAGGGGTTATATTACGCAGTTACCAGCGCACAAATAGCTGCATCTGTCATCGAGGCATTGTTTTCACAAGGACGTATGGATTTAAGTATATATACTCAGCGTATCAACGCTGAGATCGTTCAGCAATTCGCATACGCCAGGCGGCTTGCCGGAATCGTATACCAGTTTCCGCGCTTTAGCTCGCAGCTTATCAGTAAAAGCCCGCTCATGCAAACCCTGATTTTCGGCTCCGTGCGCGGAGATTTCACTTTCGGCACTGTAAACCGTTTATTATTACAATCCATGCCGCGCATCTTTTGGCAGGCTCTCTACGGAGGAAGTCACCCATGAATCATGATTCTCAAGGTCGTACCCCTCTTATTTATTTAATAATGGTGACCATTTTCTCAGTGGGTTTAATTGTATTGAATGATTTATTGAATTGGCGCCTTCCTTTTAGTGTAGGTTTTTTAATTGGCTATGTATGTGCACTGTTTGTCTTTGTCGTTTGGCATGCGCTAATTACCAAAGGCTGGCAGAGAGCACTTTTAATGCTGGCGATTTCACTCGTGATCTCTTTTACTGGAGAAGCTTTAGGAGTAAATTTCGGTTTGATATTCGGGAGCTACCATTACACCTCTGTTTTAGGAATACAACTTTTAGGTGTGCCACTGCTGGCAGCATTGGCGTGGGAACCGATCGTGTATGCTGCGTTTTGCATCACCGATATTTTAGCGCCTTCCCAAATTCCGCACGCTGACTTGTGGATCAAACGTCTGCCGCTGCATATCTGGCTGTCTGGGATTGGCGCCCTGGCAACCACCGCCTGGGATATGATGATCGATCCGATTGCGGTGAACGAGGGCTGGTGGGTTTGGCATGGGGGAGGTTCCTATTTGCCGTACCTCAAACACGGCGTCCCAATCCAAAATTTTATGGGCTGGTTAAGTATATCTTTTGTTATTAACCTGATCTATCGGTTTATCAACGATACTGTGAAGAAACCTGTCCGCTCTCTGCATCTTTCCATCAGCGGGCCGATCGTTCTGTATTCCTCCCTATTCATGACTTCTTTCGGCGTTACGGTCACGATATTGCACCGCCCCGAAGTTGCATTGATCGGATTGCTGGCAATGGGACCGTTTCTGTTGATCGCGTTGACCAATATCAACCTGCTGCAAAAGGGTTTGGCAACGTTGCTTGGCTCAGGCTGGCTGGAAATTCAAGAGCGTGAAGGATTGGTGGAATAAAAAACTCAAAAAACGAAAAACCGCAGAGAATGCAGAAAGCGCGAAAATCGACAAATCCTCTTGAGCAGCTGATCACAATAGATCCTTCATCAACTCCATGGGAACTACCGCTGCACCAACGATGCCAGGCCCGGTGTGAACACCCAGCACGGGAGAAATGCGCATCATTTCAAGCTTGCCAATATTCAATTTTTCGCCCAGTTGTTTGGTCAGGCATTCTGCCTTTTCTGCAAAACTGCCGTGCATGACTGTCACCCATAGCGGCCGGCTGGCGTATTTCTTTTGCAAATAATCGCATATGGCTGATAATGCTTTGGAGATCGTGCGTGTTTGGGTAACTGTGCTATATTTTCCGTCACTGTGCTCAACCCGAATGACCGGTTTAATGTGAAGTAAAGCGCCTGCTAATGCCTGCACTCTGCCGATCCTTCCGCCGCGGGCTAAATACTCAAGTGTATCGAGGGTATAAACCACTTCTGTGTTAGCGCGAATATCTTCCAGCCGCTTTTGAATCGCCTGCAATGCCCAACTAGCTTTGGCAGCTAAAGCAGCCGCCATGACCTGAAAACGTTCGCCTCCTGAAAGGGTTAAAGTATCCCAAATGGTCACGGCTTCGGGTGAGGCAAGCTTTTCTCTGCCGTTGGCTGCCGAATTGACTGTGCCGCTCAGCCCGGATGAAATGTGAATCGATAGGACATGATCATTAGCTGCTAGTAATTTTTCATACAATTGAGTAAATAAACCGCTGGAAGGCTGGGCAGTGGTGGGTAATTCAGGGCGCATTGCCTCTAACCGCTGGTAGAATTCATCGGCAGATATATCTGCCGAACTGATTTCTCCCTCCGGAAATTGGATATATAGCGGCGCCTCGGTGATATCGAGCGTTTTCAATTCCTCAGCTGGCATATCCGCTCCGCAATCTGTAACAATTTTCATTTTGGGACCCTTTCTAGATATCGGTTGTTTAATAACTAATAAACCGCCCCAGAGAAATCGAAACAGATACTGGCGTTTCAGCAACCAAGGATGAAATTCTGCCAATAAACTATCGAGTATCTCTTCTCGGATTATTAATAATAAATTATACCTTTTCTATAATATACCCGGTAAACAATTACAAGTTCAACGGTATGAAAGTAATGAATGGCATCGTAGAGGCAAGCCTGAGACCTGCCTCTAGAGTGATCAAAATTACAATTTCTTGAAGAATTCCGCCATGCGCCTTAACGCCTCATTAATTTGGTCGATGTTGGTTGCATAGCATAAGCGGATGTATCCTTCGCCGTGCGCACCAAAGGTGGTTCCTGCAAGGGCAGCCACGCCAGCTTCTTCCAGAAGGCGGTCTGCCAGTTTTGCTGCAGGTATACCATAGGATTTTATATTGGGGAAAGCGTAAAATGCGCCTTGCGGTTTCCGGCAATGCAAGCCTGGAATGGCATTCAATCCGTCGATCATACGATCCCGGCGGCGGGTATATTCTGCCACCATCTCGTCTACCTGGGTCTGACTGGAGGTCACTGCGGTGACACCCGCCATTTGTGTAAACGTGGCTGTACAACCCACTGAGTGATTGAGCAGTAATTCCACCCTTTCAGCAAGCGCTTCGGGCATAATGGCATATCCCAAACGCCAGCCTGCCATGGCATAGGTCTTAGAAAAGCCGTCTACAATGATCGTGCGCTCTGCCATGCCGGGTAATTTGATGATGCTGGGCGCAGTTTTTCCATCATAAACTAATCGGGCATACACTTCATCGGAGATCACCCAGGCATCGTTTTTCTGTGCTGCTTCGGCAATGTGTTCCAAATCTTTTAATGGCATAATACCGCCAGTGGGATTTCCTGGAGAATTAAGAATGATCAGGCGGGTTTTAGGGTTAACCAATCGATCGAATTCATCAAGATTGAATGAGAAATCGTTCTCCTCCGTAAGCGGCACCGGAACGGGTTTACCCCCTGCAACGCCGATCATGGCAGCGTAAGTGGGAAAGCCCGGGTCTGGGTAGATTACTTCATCTCCTGGCTGCACCAGCGCCAGGGTGGGGAAGAACAGGCCTGGTTTGGCGCCTGGTCCAACCACTACCTGCTTAGGTGTGAAAGTAACACCGCGCCGTTCGCCGGCATCTTTTGCCAATGCTTCACGTAAAGGAACTATTCCAGCAGCGGGGCTGTAACGGGTATGACCAGCAGCGATTGCGCCAATACCCGCTACACTGATATGCGCAAACGTCTTGAAATCGGGCTGTCCGATCTCTAGATGGATGATATCTTTCCCCTGAGCTTCTAGTTCCTGGGCACGCGCCATAACGACATAAGCGCCTTCCATTTCAAGGTGGTTTACACGGTTGGCAAAATTACTCATACATACTCCTAAGAATTATAGTTTTGGTAAAACGATGTCCTGCTGCTTTTGATATTTTCCTCTTTTATCAGCATAGGAAACATCGCAAATTTCATCGGCTTCGAAGAACAAAACCTGAGCAATGCCCTCATTGGCATAGATACGTGCAGGCAATGGTGTGGTGTTGGATATTTCCAGGGTCACAAATCCCTCCCATTCTGGCTCGAAGGGTGTTACGTTAACAATAATCCCGCAGCGGGCATAGGTGCTTTTCCCCAAACAAACGGTCAGCACATTACGCGGTATACGGAAATATTCGATGGTGCGCGCCAGAGCAAATGAATTGGGCGGAATGACACACACATCCCCCTGAAAATCCACCATAGACTGCGGGTCGAAATGCTTAGGGTCGACCACCGCCGAATAGACGTTGGTGAAAATCTTGAATTCATCGGCAACGCGGATATCGTAACCATAGGACGACACGCCGTAGGAAATCACGCCGTTGCGTACCTGGCTGTCGGCGAAGGGTTCGATCATGTTGTGTTCAAGTGCCATCTTGCGGATCCAGTGGTCAGGTTTTAAGCCCATCGATTCACCTCGTATATAGTTTTTTATGCGGTTTTCGCTTCCCACCGCTAAGGGACATAAGAAATCGGCAGGTTCTTGCCAGTGGATGATGAGCTGTTCTGTCTAGCAGGCGTGAACTTGCCGGTGGAAGAAATATTAATTAACGTACGCAATCCCAATTCTACCACTGAGCCCCCCTGATATGAAAATAAAAAATTTCATCAGAACACTCGAAAAAAAAACAGACCACTACCTTCAACATAACTCGCAAAATTATCTCGTGTTTTCTTCTTTTCCTGCTTGCTTATAAAACCAATTCCCAATCCTCTCTCACCAAATCTTTGCCGAAGCTGTGATGGGCTTCCTCTTTGACAAGTTTAAAGCCGGCTTTGGCATACATATGCCGGGCGGCGGTAAGCACGCTGTTGGTCCATAGCACGGTTTTGGTGTAACCCGCCTGCCTGGCAAAGCGGATGCACTCGTCCGTCAATCGGGCACCGATACCCAAGCCGCGCGCGTGGGGCTCCACCAGCATTAAACGTAACTTGGCAGTGGTTTCATCTTTTTTCACCAGGAAAACCGAGCCCACCCGCTGCCCATCCTTCTCGGCGATCCAGCAGCGCTCTCGTTTGGGATCAAAATACTTGATAAAATGCGCTACAATCTCGGCTACCAGCCCCTCAAAAGTTTCATCCCAGCCGTATTCCTGAGTATAGAGCACCCCATGCCGCTCCACTACCCAGCCCATATCCCCAGGCTGCGGTGGACGGAGAATATATGAAACCTTTTGTTCGGGCAAAGCCCCCAACAGGCGCTCGATGGTATGCATGGCGTCAATCAACCGGTTTTGATCTTCAATGGAAATTTTGTTCAATATAGTTTCGATGCCATTTTGGGAACGGGCATTCAATAAAGTAAAAGCTTCCAGCCCTTTTTCGGTCAAACGCAAATTTCTTTGCCTGCCATCGGTTTCACTGGGCTGTTTTTGGATCAAACCCTGTCGTTCGAATCCCCGCAAGATTCGGCTGAGGTAACCGGCATCCAAATCTAGTTCGCTGCGGATTACCGAAGCCGTTGTTTGTTCGTGATGAGCCAGTTCATAAATCACCCTGGCTTCAGTCAGTGAAAAGGGGGTATTCAAATATTGGTTGGTTACCAAGCCAATTTGTTGGGTATAGAAGCGGTTGAAGCGCCGGATCGCCTCCACCCGGTCTGAAATATCGTTTGACATCATTGATTTTCCCTTTGAATGGATAATTTTATTTGATATTATCACATTATTATTTGCTTTTGTCAACTATTATTGGCTGTTGTTATAGAGAAATCCTGTGTTGAAAAATGAAAGGTGGAGTTATCTCTCGTATTTGTAAATTATCGAGATATTTGATATATTGATTGGGGAAATAAGGTGCCGGGCAATCAGGTAATTTGAGACTAGGGAATCAGGATTATATACGATTATTTCCTGCCCTCCTTGGAGAAATCTCATAGATTCTATTCTCCTGGTTTCCTTTTTAAAAGTTTTTCTTTTTAAAATCAGTTGCGATGCCGGATAGAGAACGCCCGCATTTT
This sequence comes from Chloroflexota bacterium, assembly GCA_012798185.1. Classification (GTDB taxonomy): domain Bacteria; phylum Chloroflexota; class Anaerolineae; order Anaerolineales; family UBA4823; genus JAAZNS01. The sequence continues at coordinate 11,025 of JAAZNS010000129.1, forward strand.
CTACAATTAAAATAACCTTCCTGCTTTCCTGGCTTCCTTATTCATTTTTTATTCTCATACTAGACAAAAGGATAAGAAAAAATGACAACTTCCTTTTGCGTGATCCTCACCACCAGCAGCAAGGATGAAGCCGAACGGCTGGCTGAAATGCTCGTCTCCCGGAAGCTGGCAGCTTGTGTGCAGATCGTTAACATCGCCAGCACCTACATGTGGCAGGGGAAGATAACCAAAGAAGCCGAGTTCTTGCTGCTGATCAAAACAACGGCTCACTTATACCCTGCCGTGGAAACCGCCATCATGGAAAACCACAGCTATGAAGTCCCCGAAATCATCCAAATTCCCATTGCGCGGGGGCTGCCGGCGTACCTGACATGGGTTGGGGAGAATACAAAATCTCAATAGTTCCTTTCACTTCCCCTTCAAATATACATACGTCACCACGCCAGGCAGCACTTCCACTTGATACTTCTGCTCGTGCTTATAAATGAACGAGATCTGATACTTCCCCGCTGGCAGATCGCCGAGAGCAAAAGTATCGTACCAGGGCGGCAGCGCCAGCATGGCAGCATCCTCGTAAGTGGTTAAATAATATGTTTTTTCGATCTTGCCGTTATCATCCAGCTTCTTGACCACGATATTCTCGGCTTCGAGGGGGTCACCCTGATCATCCACAATGCGTCCCGCCAGCACGCCCAGCGGATTCCCTGTTTCATCCAGATGAGGCTGCAGCCAAAGCTCGGGGTTACGCACAGCGTTATAGTCATTTTCGCCGTAACGCACCTCGAAATGCAGATGGGTGCCGGCAGCCACGCCGCCCAAACCCACCTCGCCGATCTGCTCACCCTGCCGCACCTTTTGCCCCACGCTTACCCCCACCCTTAGTAAATGACCGTAGGTAGTAAAAATGGGGACGGCAGAACCCGGCACATCATGCTTGATCACCACCACATTGCCGTAGAAATCGACCATTGGTCCCACAACTAATGATGCATCATCCCCAGCGACCACCACTTTACCATCTGCAGCTGCCAGCACCGGTACTCCGGCTCGGTTAATGAACTCTACGCCATGATGCGGATCGCGCTGTCCGCCTTGCGTACTGCCAAAACGGTAGCTGGGTTCAATGGTATCTCTGCCCGGTGGTGAGATCGGCAGCGCCAAAGGAAACTGGCTGTTAAAGATGCATACCTGCCGCGGGCATGGCGTGGACATCTGTATGGTTGGGGTTGGCGTAGGCGCGGGGGTAACCGTATCCTGGGTTGAGTTTTCAACCGGGGCAACAGTTGACGTTGCGAAAGCCAGCGTATTTATTCGATGGGGAGAGGAAGGCGTACCAACCGGGGTGAGCGTCACCCCAATACACCACGATATTCCTAAAAAAAAGCTCAAGATGGTGATGTGCCAGTATGAATGAAATTTCATAGGATTTATGGATAAAATAATTCACCGCAAAGACGCAAAGATTATTAAAATAAACATCTTTCTCAGCGTTCTCAGCCATTCTGCAGTAATTTTTTTATTCTAATGGAATGCTGCCCCTCTCCTTTAAAAGCGATCGAGCTTGCACATGGAATTCTTGCGCCTGTTTATCCAGCCGTGCAATCTCCGCCAGCAGTGCTTTTACCACGCCTTCATCTTTGATCCCCAGGGTGTTGATGCGCACATTATAACCGGCGCCGGTTAGAGCAGCCCCCGCTTGGGCAACTGCCACCCCGGCATCGCTGATGGCATTCAGGTTACCGTGAGCCAGCGCTTGCAGTGCCAGCGCCATCACCGCTACCGATTGGCGAGCCACATTCAGCGGCACCTGCGCTGCTTTAATCGTAGCAGCTTCGATGGCTTGGCGGCGAATTTCTTCTGCTGCGGGAGTATCCTTGGGGAGTTTAAAAGCCTCCATCACGCCTTCGAAAGCAGCCGCGTCCTGGTCAATGGCAGCAGTCAATTCCTTGCGCAAAGATTCGCTTTTTCCCAAGATGTCCTTCATCAGCTCTTCTTCTTCGGCGTACTTCTTCTTTCCAATCGTAAGGCGCGCTACCATGGCTGTGAGCGCTGCGGCAGCCGCCCCGGAATACGCCGATGCCGAGCCGCCGCCCGGCGCGGCAGTTCCGGCGGCTAATTCATCCAGAAATCCATATCGGGCAGCTGCTTTCTCCCGCGACTGTTGAACAGCTTTCAAACGTAGTTCTATTACCTGGTCTTTTTCGAATTGGTCCAGCTGTAAATACCACACTGCTGTATCCACCAGCGCTTCCTGAGGGATCAACCCCACCAGCTCGCTGTGATGAATGCTCACGCCGTAACGGGCAGCCTCGCGGCGGATCAGCTCAACAATGCGAAACACAGGTGTCTCGTGGAAATTGGTCATGTTCATGGAGACCTGCGCCCGCCCCTCCACCAGCATGCCCAATGCCTTTAAATAGCGTAGTCCCCCAGATGACTGGCGGATGGCTTTGGCAATCTTCTTGGCAACGGAAACATCGTCGGTGGTGAGATATACATTATAGGCAATCAGGAACTGACGCGCACCAATCACTGTTGCGCCGGCTTTACCCACCTGCTTAGGTCCAAAATCTGGATCACGCTCCGGGTTGATTCCCATTTCCGCTTTCAGGGCTTCGTATTGCCCGCGGCGTATATTCTCCAGGTTCTTGCGCTCCGGTCGGGTGGCTGCCTCTTCATATAAATAAACTGGAATGCCCAGTTCTTCACCCACACGCTGACCCAGCTTGCGGGCGAGCGCCGCACATTCCTGCATGGTTACACCCGAAATGGGCACAAAGGGCACTACATCAGTTGCGCCAATGCGCGGGTGCTCACCGGTGTGCTGGTCTAAATCGATCAATTCGGCTGCCTTGGCAATCGAACGGAAAGCAGCTTCAGCGGTCTCTTCAGGCGGTCCGGCAAAAGTAACCACCGTACGGTTATGGTCATTGTCCGAATGGCGGTCTAATACTACCACCTCTGCTACACTCATGATCGCTTGAATGATGGCATCCACTACCTCCGGGCGGCGGGCTTCCGAATAATTAGCAACACATTCCACAATGGGTATCGTCATATCAGCCTCTTGGAACAGAATGGAATAATTATACCTTTGGAATTACTTCGACTTGCGCTGACGCAGAATTGATCCCAGCGAATCGGTTTGTGGTAAAAATATCCCCTCCTCCACCCTGCGCGTATCTTCCACTGTGATAAAAGCTTTAGGTGTCACTTCATGGACAATCGCAAAAACCCGCTTAATTTCCTTGCGCCGCACCGTGGTGAAGATCATAGTTACCGGTCCGTTTGCCCCTTGCCCCATAAATCTGGTCACACCAAAACCTGCATTCGTAAGGTTCTGGATCAATGCTTCACTCCCGTTAGATAAGAATATTCGCACAATCACTGAACCCAATGCCAGCTTGTCTTCTACAATCATTCCTACATAATTCCCGGCAGCGAAACCAGCAGCATACCCAATATACGCATTAACTCCTTGAAGGTGGGTGACAAGTTGCCCTACTACCACAATCCAGATAAATACTTCCACAAAACCTAAAATGGGCGCAATTTGCCGTCTGCCGCGGCTGACCATAATAATACGCATGGTGCCAAGGGTTACATCCACCACCCGCGCAAAAAAAATTAATATTGGCAGAATGACCATGGTATACATTTCACTGTTGAGCATTGTTTGAGAAAACAAATTTGAGAAATCCATGATTTTCCTCCTTTCACCCGTTCAAGTCAAATGGAGTATCCATCTGCTAGCGATTAGGATTACATCACTAACACTGCTGCGCCTTGCAGCTCACCGCGGCGCAGTTTACTCAAAGCTTCATTGGCTTGTTCTAAGGGAAAAGGCTGCACCTCGGTATGCACCGGTGTTTGCGCAATCGTCTTAAAGAATTCGATGCCGTCCTGGCGGGTCAGATTGGCGACCGACCGAACAACGCGTTCTTCCCAAAGCAAGCGATAGGCAAAAGCCGGGATATCGCTCATGTGAATGCCGCCGCTCACCACCACCCCGCCTTTGGCAGTGGCACGCAAAGCATATACGATTAGTTCTCCCACAGG
>JAAZNS010000130.1 GCA_012798185.1 Chloroflexota bacterium
TGGGGAAGCCGGCAAAGTATGGGTGTAAGTTTAGACCAGTAGAAAATTTTTCCGATTATTAGCTTGATCAAATTAATCATCTGATGCCATTAATCAACATAAATGGTTATAATCAGGAATATTATCTCCTCTAGATCTAAATGTAATTAGCGAAAATCTTTGAATCACATTCTTTTCAATGGCGAAAATACATAACACTATGGATAATCCAATATATCCTTATCCAACATCAATCACCGAAAATGAACGTAGCAAAATAAAAGGCCATAAAGCCGCTGTTTTATGGTTTACAGGTCTTTCAGGTAGTGGGAAATCAACCTTAGCCAACAGAGTTGAGCAAATTCTATGTTTGGAATTTAATTCTCATACCTATTTGTTAGATGGTGACATTATCCGAGAGGGGTTGAATCGCGATCTTGGTTTCTCAGAAAAAGACCGCACTGAAAATATCCGCCGTGTAGGAGAAGTCTGCCGTTTGTTTACGGATGCTGGGTTAATTATCTTGACTGCATTTATTAGTCCTTTCCGTGAGGACCGCGATAGGGTTCGTAATGTGCTACCAGAAGAAAAATTCTTTGAAATCTATGTCGATTGCCCTTTATCAGTTTGTGAACAACGTGACCCTAAAGGATTGTACAAGCGTATACGTAATGGACAAATCGTAGAATTTACAGGGATAACCTCACCCTATGAGGAACCCTTGAATCCCGAGCTGATCCTTAAAACGGCAGTGGTAGACCTAGAAACATGTGCTAGGCGTATTGTGGATATGTTGCTTAATAGTAGAATCATTTCTACTTTGTAATTTGTTTACCGCTAAACTAATCATATGGATCATCTTTCTGAACTCGAAAATATTAGTGTGCACATCTTGCGAGAAGCGTACGCAAATTTTAAAAACCTAGGAATGCTATGGTCAATGGGTAAAGATAGCACAGTGCTGTTGTGGTTGACCCGTAAAGCTTTCTTCGGGCATATACCCTTTCAGCTGATCCATATAGACACGCACTACAAAATTCCAGAGATGATTGCCTATCGCGACCAACTCACTCGCGAATGGCACTTACCAATGGTTATCGGTTATAACTCATCCGCTATCGACACGAAACAAACTTTCCCAGATGGTCATTGTGACCGTATTACCTGCTGCAGTCTGCTAAAAACCAGCGCTCTAACAAATACACTCAACGGTAAAGGTGCACGACTGCGTTATAACCATTCCACTCAACAATACGAGCCCGATCAAAACCACGAGCCATTCACCGGAGTTATTGTTGGCGTGCGGGCTGACGAAGAAGGCTCGCGGTCTAAAGAACGCTATTTTTCACCGCGTAGCGAACAGAACGAGTGGAAAATCGATGAACAACCACCAGAGTTCTGGAACCAATACAAAACAGATTTCGCCAATGGCACTAATGTGCGGATCCACCCACTACTGGATTGGACCGAACTAAATATTTGGGAATACATTAGGCGGGAAAATATCCCAACCGTTTCGTTATACTACAACCAAGGTAATGGCAAGCGTTACCGCTCGCTTGGTTGTTACCCATGCACCTTTCCAATAAAATCTGACGCACGCACAGTAGCTGAGATTATTGTGGAACTTAAAACCGGGAAACTTGCCATTATTGCAGAACGCTCTGGACGTGCGCAAGATAAGGATGATGACGGTGGACTAGAAACACTGCGCAGGGAAGGATATATGTAATATGGAATCGATCAAAACGCCTAATTCATCTCCCCCGACGATAGATGAAAGGATGAATATTGTTTTTATTGGGCATGTTGACCATGGTAAAAGTACGATTGTTGGCCGATTGATGGCGGATACAGGAAACCTGCCACTAGGAAAATTAGAAGAAGTAAAGGAAAGCTGCCTTCGTAATGCCCGCCCCTTTGAATATGCTTTCTTAATAGACGCTCTCAAAGACGAGCGAAATCAGAATATTACTATTGACTCAGCAAGGGTCTTCTTCAAGTCGACACAGCGTTATTACATCATAATTGACGCACCTGGTCATATTGAGTTTATCAAGAACATGGTGACTGGGGCATCAAGGGCTGAGGCAGCTATGCTGATTATTGATGCTAGTGAGGGTGTGCAAGAAAACTCACGTCGTCATGGCTACCTATTGAAGTTGCTTGGGATCTGTCAATTTTCAATCGTAATTAACAAAATGGATTTGGTTGATTACCGTCAGAGTGTGTACGACAATTTGTGCTCGGAGTACGGAGCTTACTTAACCGAAATCGGCATTCAACCGAAATCCTTTATCCCAGTCAGTGGGCAAGATGGCGATAATATTGTTGAAATTAGTCGGCATATGCCTTGGTACAAAGGGCTAACTGTACTTCAAACCCTTGATTCCTTTGAGAAAAAGCGCTCCTTGGTTGATCAACCCTTACGTTTACCCGTACAAGATATTTATCGTTTCACCGAGTTTGGTGATAAGCGGAGGATTGTTGCAGGGACAATTCTAAGCGGCTGTTTTTCGGTAGGTGACGAAGTAATTTTTTACCCATCGGGCAAACATGGATGTGTAAAAAGTATCGAAGGTTTCAACATTATGCCGACTCGCAGCGCTCAAGCCGGCCAAGCAACCGGCTTCACGCTTGAACATCAACTTTACGCCAAACGAGGAGAGATAATTACGCGGGCCACCGATCGACCGCCACAAGTTGCAAGAACATTACGTGTAAGCCTGTTATGGCTTGGCAAAGAGCCATTAA